>JBAXKR010000073.1:0-5155 GCA_037135235.1 bacterium
TAGAACAACAAAGTAACTTAAAGGCAAATATATTCTTGGCACTTTTTGACAGCGAAGTTAATTGGGAAGATATAAGATTTAAAGTTACTAAAAAGTTTCCAAATAATAATGTAATAATAATTCCCGAAACTAATCACGAATTAATTGCTTCAGACTATGCTACAAATGAGGCAATAAAAGAATTATTAGCTCGTTTAATGAAGAGTGCATTAAATAATAGAAATACTGATCGTAAAATGCTTACGGCAAGCGTGGAGTAATAGACTCTGTGTTTGAATAACACTTAGCATCTTGAATAGAAGCATAATAATGTTCATTTAGACTTAACCATACACCAGAATACTTGAGAACAGGAACGCCGTCTTTATTTACATATTCTCTTATAGAAGCTCCCACTTCGTTATTATCATACTTCCCATCAGCATATAGCGGATTTTTAAGAACGATTTCTTTATCTAAAGACCCGGCAGTTAATAAATCATACTCTGTTGGATTTTTTCCTTCAGATGGAAGTGAAAAAATGTCAGTACCCTCTTTAAGCACACAAGTTCCATCATATGTATGCATTAATTCTTTACTGATAGGCTTTATTCCAGTTTTAATTGAATAATTAAGCCAGTCGGATTCTACAGCTATCCTTGTTAGTAAAAGGATTGAAATTCCTAGTAAAGTTACTCCTATTGTTTTTCTATATTTTGACATTACTTTGCGGTTCTAATATGCTGTAATTATACCAAATTACCCTCAAAATGCCTATAGTAGAAGCAGATAGCGTAAAAAGTGAAGTAAGTGTTAAAGAAGTTAGCGTAAAGACTCCTGAGAAAAGAAGAACTGTGCTAAAGAAAATGCTAAGAAACGCTGGGATCATGCTAGTTACGGGCATTGCAGGAATATCTGGCTTGGCAGCCTCTCAAAATGTGATTGAACGAATGGGAAATGAAAGAATTGGAATTGCTAGACCTAAAATACTAGGAGAGATAGTACTTAAAAAATACAAGGAAAAGCACCTAAGTCCTGAAGGTCTTTTTCAAAAACCAGCAGAAATACAACACATTACTGAAATACAAGCATCTGATATTGACAAATTCCCTGATAACCCACCACTTGAGATAAGGGAATATTTGGAAGGAACCGAGAAAGCACGTGTAACAATACAAGAAGGACTTTTCAAAAAATATTTAAATGGACATATAAACATAGATGCAAGACTTCCTTCTGATCTACCATTAACTAGCTATGCAATCAAAGAACTCATCAAATCTAAAACTCAAATAATCATTGATGCACTAAATACAGTTAATTTACCTGGAGCTAACATATGGGAAATATCAGGAGATCCATCAGAAAATACAATAGTTGATAATGGAGATGTTGTAGAAAAAATAATTGATAGTTTAGAAAAAGCTGGAAAACTAGAGGGAACTGGGATTAGCCAAATAGCAGCTTTTGTATCGATAGATAAGGAAAAAGGTATTATGTATAACTCATACCCTCAAATTGATACTAGAGCAAGAAGAATTGCATTTAACGATTTAGAAAAAGCAATAATAGTTGCTTCTAGTGACATTATTGGACAAACTGATTATAGTTCCCAAAGATTAGACTGGATCAAAAAAAATTGGGGAACAGCACAAACATCAATAGACCAGGTAAAATTAGCATCTGCTATTCGTACCCTTATACTTAGTGGGGAAATAGAAACTTCAATGTTTGATAGAGAAGTAGAAAATATTTCAGAATTCAGTGCACAAATTTTAAGCTCTCCTAAAACATTAGAACAAATAAATGGAAGTAAGGACTCAAGTAGTAAAGATCTTGATATTTCTAAAGCAAGTCTTGGAATTACTGCACTTACAGATATTATTAGAAGAAAATTGTCCCAATACATTCCACAATTAAATACAAGCACACTATCAGAAACAACTAACACATCAAGTTCCCAAACTGATGTTCAAGTAAATCTTTTAAGAGTTAATCCAAGAAGGGAAATAATATCTAGAAGAACTTTTCTTAAGGTTGGAGCAGCATTTACAATTGGTGCAATTTTAGGGGCAATCAAGATTGATAATGGCCCTGTAACGAAAACATATGAGGAAACAATA
This sequence comes from bacterium, assembly GCA_037135235.1. Lineage (GTDB taxonomy): Bacteria > Patescibacteriota > Dojkabacteria > JBAXKR01 > JBAXKR01. Next base: position 2,103 of record JBAXKR010000073.1, read on the forward strand.
AATGTAATTAAAGAATTATTTCCTCAAGTGGATAAAAGAGTGGAAAGATGGATAGGTTTAATGCTTAAAGAGGATGTGTTTGATCAAATATCAGGTTCTACTAGGATACTTAGTGCTGATAAGAAATTACTATATAAATATTCACCAAATATCAATAGAGAATTTGTTTCATTCACTGAATTAAAAGAACAAAATCCTGAACTTTTTGATTATCTTTGTAAGTTAATAACAGTCGAAGATAAAAATTTCTGGAATCATGATGGAGTTGATCCTGACACTATAGTATCTGCACAAGTAAATAATTTTATTAACAAAACCAAAAGAGGTGGCTCTACAATTACTCAACAAGCTGTTAAAAACGTCTGTTACTATTTACAACCTGAATATTTACAAACTGAAATAGATGCAAATAGGGTTAAGATTAGAATTAGCGACAATGAAAGAAAAATAGAAGAACAATTAACAGCAACTGCACTTGAGCAAGCATATATTGAGAAATATGGAAACAAAAGATTAGCAAAAGAAAAAATAATGGAGATATATTTTAATGCAATATCATTTGGACCTAATTGTATCGGGATGCAAACTGCAGCAAGAGATATCTTTGGAAAAGATCTAGTAAGTCTTTCAAAAGCTGAGGTTACCTTTATATTTAATTTTATTCAAGATCCAATTGGTAGATACCCTTTTATTGATAGTGACAATAAACCAATTGAGTATCAAAATATTGATAATGTTCAAAAAACCTTAGCAGGCGTTAGAGCGACAATTCGAAGTCTAACCTCAAGAGGAATTATTTCAGAATCAGAAGCAGCTGAGTTAACACTTTCAATAACTCCTACGAAACCAAGTATACTTAGAAACCCAAGTGAGATAACTCTAAAAGCTTTAAATAGCTTTATTAATAACGCTGAGAATAACTTGCTAATCCAAGGTGCTGACATTATCACGACAATAGATAGTAAAATGCAAACAGAATTAGAACAAGCTATTTCAGCTACAAAAGGAGCAATGTATGAAAGGTTTGATGCAAACACAGTTGTAGTAGTTATTAAAAATATTAAAGGAGAAATTGTTGCAAGCTATGGAGATATTTTTAATTTAGATAGATCAGTTGGCTCAACATCTAAACCTATTGCCTATGCTGAAGCACTTAGAGCTAATGTTATTAAAGATGAAACAACTACTGTTTATGATACAGAATATTCAGTTTCACTTAAGAATGGAAATACTTATCAGCCAACTTCCTACGGAGGAACTTACCATGGAGAAGCTACAGCAAGAAAAGCATTATTTGAGTCATATAATATTGTTCCAATTAAATTTATGGAGTCTGTTGGATTAAAATATGGAGAAATGCTTGTAAAACTTGGTGTAATCAGACCTAAACAGCTAGATTTTACAGAGCTTCCTACTACTATGCCTCTTGGAATATTTACTTCCACAGTTGATAGACTTTCAAACATTATGATGCTTTTTCTTAACAAAGGAGAAACACCTCAGACTAAATTTATCTCTGAAGTAATAACAAAATCTAAAGAAAATATTTACAAACCCAAAGAAATAAGACCACGAAGACTTATCCCATCAAGTGTTGCACAAAAGATTAAAACCATGTTAACTAGTGAAGATACACAATTCAAGGGAATGCATAAAACAGGAACATCAACTGCCTTTGATGATCCTGATTATCCAGGAAATGTCTGGATTACAGAAACTTCAGCTGATGGGAAATATACTTATGTATTAATGGCAACAAATTCAGTTCCAAATTCAAAAAGTGTCTTTGGAAATCATCTAGGATCAGGGGCAACAGGAACTAGTGTACTTTCTTCATTGAATTATAGAATACGTGGAATCACAAATTCAGCTAATAATTCTTCTATATCATCACTGCAATAATCCCTTACTTGTTTTGTTTACTAATTATTCGTATTTTACAAATTACTAAATAGCTAATTGTAATAGTAAACAACATTAATGAGCTAATCTTAAGAATACTTTCCCACCAGTTAAATTCATATTTAAATGTAATCATTCCTTTTGAATTGATAAGCATCATACTTGGGGATACTCTATATATTTTTAGTTCCTCATTTTTCTCATTGTATGCTTTCCATCTTGGGCTATATTGCTCCTTCACAAGTATCCAGATATTATCAGAACTTGGAACATCAAAATTAAATGATTGAAAATTCTTACTCCAATTAAAGTTAATCTCAGTATCTATTTTACCTTGCTCCCCTTTTTGATCTATATTTCCATTCTCTACTAATATTTCATTCTTATCACTTCCCCACCAATTTATTACTTCACTATTCCAGTTAGTTGAAATTACATTTCTAAATATTCCAGTATCAGAATATATATTTACATCTGAACTTGTCCCATCTTTTAATTCACAAAGCTTAAGCGAATCATTTCTCATATTAAATTTCCCATTTTCTAGATACCTTGTATTAATGGTTTGTAATTCTTTTTCTGAAAAACATATATTTTTATCATTTTCGTTTGAACTTATTGAATATCCTATATTGAATAAATCCTTAACTAAATTAAGCTTACTTGGATTTAACTTCATATCTTCAATATATACAATCTTTGATACAAAACTTTGTTTAATACTTTGATCAATTGCATTTGATAATGAAATAGCAAAGTGATTAAGGTACGAGGATTCTTCAAATTGTCCAATTATTGAAAAGTTTAAATTTTTAATATCTGAAAGATTCATATATGGAACTCTATAGTTATCCCAAATATCATTTCTTGAGTATATTGGAATATAGTTTGATGAGAGAGTTGAAGTAAGTATTTTATTTGAATCAATATTTCCAATATTATTAGTATTTAAATTTGAAAGATATATGCCCACACTTGTAACTATTACAAGAACTATTAATATCCATATTTCAAGATTCTTTTTTATATTTCTTGTTATAGACAACAGAAATATTGGAATAGAGATATAGAAGACATATGGAAGTATCCTATATGCATTAATAATTTGAAAATTTGTAAGACCAATAATCCTATATGAGATTGCTTCATAT
>JBAXKR010000074.1:0-5121 GCA_037135235.1 bacterium
AGAGCCATCGGTAGTCCCAGAAAACACGACTGTAACAAATATTACAGATCAATCATTCACATTAAGTTGGACAACTAAAGATACAGTTACAACTGGTAGTGTATATGTTCTAGAAAACTCAGAATTCATTCCAATAATTTCTAGAGTAACTGCAAAGAAGTTCTATGATACAAGAGATGATTTACAAGTGAACTGGTATGGAGATTACAACAGACAAAGACTGTTCACTCACTATGTTGATATAACTGGACTTACTCCTGAAACTAAGTATTCATTTAGAATTCAAACAGGTAATTTCCTATACGATGTAAGCGATAAGTTAGGAAGTAGTACTACTACAACACTTAAAACACCTGAAACAAACACAGTACCATCTCCAATATATGGAAGAATCATGAGAGCTGATGAAATCAATCCACAAATGGGTGCATTAGTATATCTTTCTGGAATTAACTCTTCAGGAATATTTTCTTCACAAATATCAACTGTAACAAATACAAATGGTAGTTACACCTTAGACTTAACCTCTCTTAAAGATGATCAATCAAATATATTTAGTGTGGATGACAAAACAGTTTTAAGTTTTACGATTGATAGTGGAAATAGGGGAAAGAAAGTTTACTTAAAAAAGAATATTGATACAGACCCTATTGAAGATATTGTGATACAAAACGAAACTAAAGATAAGGATCCGAATGTAAGTCTAGGAGATAAGATCAATGAAAACTTAAACCCAATTGCCACTAATTTAGGTAAATTAATTATTGGTACAAATGCAGATGCTGTAACGGCTAATATTAGTAGAACATTTGATGATATTTCTTCATACCCTGAGATAAGAATATTAAATTACATATTCTTTCCAATCATATTAATTGTATTACTAATATATATTATCTCAATATGGAAGAATCTTTGGAAAACATTCACAAGAAATACTTTAAAAATAAATAGATTAGTATCTGTAGTAGTTATTCTTGTTCTCCTTATTCAATTTACATTTCCAATTGTTACATATGCTTCTAGTAGCAATAGTAATACTTCAGCATCACAAACACAGTCAGTATTAAGCCAAATATTTTCTTATCTTCAAAATTCACTTGGTAGTAAATTAGTTGAAAAAGTAAATGCTCAGTATTCATGTGGACCACTTAGAGGATACTGTGGTAATGGAGGAACATGTACACCAGGCGGATGTGTAGGAGAGACACCGATAGTTGTAGCCCCAGAGTGTACATCAGGAAGTAGATGTAGTGGAAAGACAGTACAAAATTGTTCGAGTGGTAAATGGGTAAATGGAGAATTCTGTGATGGAACTACAAGGAAATGTGATGGTGGACATTGTGTGGATACAAATCCAGCACCAGCTCCAGCAACATCAACTGCATCTCCAGCTACTGCGGCACCTTCAACATATTCATGTGGAGTAGCTGGATCAAGATGTGGAAGAGGTGGAACTTGTACTCAAAATGGGTGTGTTGGAGAAACTCCACTTCCTGATTGTTCAGCAGGTCAAACAAAATGTAATGGAAAAACAGTTCAAAATTGTCAAAATGGAAAATGGAATGATTTTCAATTTTGTGATGGTACTTCTCAAAGATGTGCAGGAGGATCATGCACTGGTACAAATACCTGTGCTACAGAAGATGTAAATATGGGATGTGAAATTACTAATGGAATATATACAGGGAAATATAAGGTGAGCCATAAGAAAGCAGACTGCAGTGCATCAGTTGAAACAATTACAGATAATTCTAAATGCCCTGTTAGTACAACTGGTTATGCAAAAGTATGTGAAGCTACAACTAAGATGGGAGACTGCGTATTAGGCGCCAATATGAGAAAAAAGTATGATGTTAAACCAGATTGTTCAGTTATAGAAAAATCAGAATATGATCCAAGTTGTACAAATACATCATATTCACCAACACCTAAAGATCAAAAAGATGCACAAGCTGGTGCTAAGAAAGTCGTAGCATCTATTGCGAAAGTTTCAAAAACTGAACTGGATACTTCAAAAGATTTATATTCTTCAAATCCTTCATCTACTGGAAATTGCTCTCTTTCTGATCTTGGAAAACAATATGACAATGGTGGAGCATGTTACCAATGTATTCATACTGGAAATGCTGAAAGAATTTCAGATAAAGCATGTGCAAGTTTAACAGCATCTGGTTCTTATGCATGTGGGTCAGATGTAACAATAGGGATAGGATATAGATTTTCAAAAGGAGGAAAATGTTTCCAGTGTTTTACACCAAATTCAGGAGCTTCAGAAGTCTCTTGTTCAACACAAATAGGAGCAAAAGTTCCTGAATCTAAACTTGCAGGAAATGTAAACTGTTCAGATCTAGATAGTGCAGGACTTACAGGATCCCTCGCAAATCAGAAATGTGTTACAGGACTCGATAGGGAAGGGAATCTAACATTTAGAACATTAACTCTTTCAGATAAAGATGGGGATGGTTATACAAGTGATGTAGATTGTAGTGATAACGATCCATCGGTACACCCAGGTGCAGTAGATACTCCTACAGAAGATAAAAACTGTGATGGAAAAATATCATATGTATTCAAAAAACTGAATACAGGATGTTCTTCATCTTCCCAATGTGAAAGTGGACTTGTTTGTGCACTTAAGACATCCTCTGGAGGTAATGATGAATACATTTGTCAAAAGAGTATTCAAACAGCAATTAAAGATGATATTCAAGCTGCTTTGGAAAATGAAACTGGTAATTGGGATCAGTTAATTAATGGATATACATCTGGTAAGTTTAATAACTATTCAAAAGCTTGCTCTAATGCAAAAAATCCACAAGATTGTAACGAGAATGGAATTCCTGATGCAATAGAGCAGGCTTATGGAATTAATACTTCTGCAAATGGAATAGAGATAGAGAAAATAATGAAAGATGCAGTTAAATTAGATTGTGAAAGTAAAATTAAAGCAGGAACATACACTGGAAATCAAGCAATATGCGAAATGAATACATTTGATAAAGCAGGAATTTCTGCTTTAGGAAGTTTTTCAGGTACAAGATCATATAACGGTATAGCTTCTACTGATCTATTTACTTCAAATTATATATCCTTACAATCAGAAATAGCATCAGTTTTTAAAAAACATGAAAACGAAGGTGATCCTTTTCAGTGTACTTCAGGAGGGATCCTTGGACCAGGTCCTAAAGCATACTGTAAAACAATACTGCAAGAGCTTAACAGTGATTGTGGAAAAAACGAAGTAAGCAAGAGTGGCTCCTTATCAGATATTGGATCAGGTAAAGGAAAACTTTGCTTAAAGGATTCCTTAACATTTGTGACTACGGGATTAGGTAATTATATAAAAATATTGAATTCCGATACAAAAGAACAAGCCGCATACAGTAACTATTGTACAGGATATAAAAAACAAATTGGAATTGATTGTAATTATGCTACCTCAAAAGAATTAGAAAACTCATCAATTGGTGGAATTAATAACAAGTATCTGGCAGGTGGTGCACTTAATATTTTTGCGATACAATTAGCATTTCAAAATAATACTCAACTTAAAGACAATTGTGAGAACCAGAAAGCAAGAGGCTTTTTAGCATCTTCATTTGACTGCTCAACTGTAAAGCAAGATCAAAAATATTTTGAAAGTTCAAGTAATTTCTCTCAATATTTAACTGCTTTTAGTTCATCGATTAGTGTAGTTGGAGAAGATTTAGCAATTTCCAATATTAAGGCACAAGCAAATACATATGGACTTGATCCCAATAAGCTAGAAGCATTTTTAAGAGCAAAAAGTGCAGAAGTTAAAGAACTTTCTTACAAGTTACTTTTCAAAGACTATATGGACAAGCAAGGACAAAGTTCTGCAAATACAGATTATGCATTGTCAATGTATTCGTATGCTAATTGTATTACAAGCCCAACTAAAACAGACATATTCTCAGCATTTACAAGTACAGGATTTGCTGATTCTGTTAACCCTAACTGCAAAACTGAACCAATTAAGATTGCAAAAGTCGGAGAAAATGGCCCAGTACTTTCTGGAGTAAAAAGATGCGCACCATCTACAACATATGGATTAGACTTATCTAGTTATGGGAAAGTATGTTCTACAAATAGCGATTGTGGGGAGTCTTCTTGTATGCCAATTGATAACGGAATTGAGAATTATTATATTGCAAGAAATGGAACTAAACTTCCAAATGGTGAAATAATAGACATCTCACAGGAACTTATTCTTAAAAATAATTTAGATATCACATCCGAAGACTTATCTTTTTTAAATTCCATTACAGTATTAGGATCAGTTCTTGATTCTGCTGATATTCTGAGTTTTCTGAAGCATGGTATTGATTTAATTGGAATAGGTATGAATCAAGTACAAGATATTGGTTTTTCTGCTTTAACAACAGAAGTGAAACAAATAAATAGAAACTCAATAACTAATAAGGGAACCTCTGCTGTTTTAATAGAGTTATCAAGTGTAGTAGGGAATAAAGGAGTTACTTCCGAACTTACAAAAGAGGAAATTGAAGAAACATTAAAATCGTTAACACCAGAAGTGCTTATGCTAAAAGGATATGCAAAAGATATAAATGAAGCTAATGCAATTTCAAAAGCTTTACAAGATTTTGATGTAGCAAAGATAGAAACATTATTTCCTAAATTAAAAAAAGAAATATTATATTCGAAACAGAATGTATTGAGTTCAGCTAATGATATAAAAATTCAAAATGATGACAAACTATTTTATACTTCGAAATTATCAAATAAATACCTAACAGGTATAACATTAGAGCAACTAAAGACACTTGAGAAATTAAATAATCCTGTGAACTCATTAAATATTAAAACAATTAAGGATAATTTCAATCAAATTGATAATATGCTATTAGATTATTTGGAAAATGGTACTAAGATCGTAGAAAATTCAGGTTTGGGAAAAGTTAGTATTAATTTTGACCAAGCAGAACTTGCTGGACTTAAAGAAGAAATAATAAAAAGACAAGCAAATTTACCTGATATTCTTACCGTGGCATATGGGGACAAAGTAAAAGAAGAAACTATTACAAAAGCATTAAAAGAAGGTGTCTCACAAGAAGCTATAGGCAATATGTATAAATT
>JBAXKR010000075.1:0-5089 GCA_037135235.1 bacterium
AACAAATATTAGAGAACAACAAGAACAGCTAAATGAGTATGTACACAAATACAATTACATAAGACCTCATAGGTCATTGAATCTTAAATGTCCTTATGAGATATTTAATATGTCACCAATTCGCAACATGTACCCAACCCATACATATTGCTATTATATTTGTATGATCAGATGCTATAATAAGGGAGATAGATGTCATTAGAAGAGGTTGTTTGTGAAATAGTTTTGACATCAAAAAAGAAAAAGCTAGGAAATGAAGTATTTATTAAGTTTTGCCTCTATTTCACTTGATTGAGCTGTTCTGATTTGTTAATATCAGAAAGTCTATTTATATTGACTATTATTTATTTGCCCACTGTTGAATTAATCTCAACAGTCATTATTTATTAATAAAACAATATGGCAGAAACATTTCAAAGAACTAAGCCTCATTTAAACGTTGGAACATTAGGACACGTTGACCATGGTAAGACTACAACAACAGCAGCTTTATTAGCAGTATCAAGAGCACTTGGATATAACGCTCAACTAAAAGGATATGCTGATATTGCAAAAGGTGGAGTTGTTCGAGATAAGAATAAGATAGTTACTGTTGCTACATCACACGTTGAATATGAATCTGCTAAAAGACATTATGCTCACGTAGATTGTCCAGGACATAAGGATTATATTAAAAATATGATTACTGGTGCTGCACAAATGGATGGAGCAATTTTAGTTATTTCTGCAAATGACGGTCCAATGCCTCAAACTAGAGAACATATCCTTCTTGCAAAACAAGTTGGTGTTCCTAAAATGATAGTCTTTTTAAATGTATTTGATGATAATCAAGATCCAGAATTGTTAGCTTTAGTTGAAGATGAAATTAGAGAATTATTAACTAAGTATAACTATGATGGAAAGAATGCTCCTATTATAAAGGGATCTGCATATAAAGCTTTAAATAACCCATCTGATCCAGAAGCACAAAAGCCTATGGTAGAGATATTAAATGCTTTAGATAGTTGGATTGAAGAACCAGTAAGAGATACAGATAAACCATTTTTAATGTCAGTTGAGGATGTTTTCTCTATTACAGGTAGAGGTACAGTTGCAACTGGTAGAGTAGATAGAGGAATTGTTAAAATTGGTGACGATGTTGAAATATTAGGTCTTTCAGATAAAGTTGATAAAAGTACTGTAACTGGAGTTGAAATGTTTAACAAATCACTTGACCAAGGTCAAGCTGGTGATAATCTAGGAGTATTACTTAGAGGTGTAGAAAAAGATAATATTCAAAGAGGTCAAGTTTTAGCAAAACCAGGAACAGCAAAAGTTCATACAGAATTCGAATGTGAAGCATATATCTTAAGTAAAGATGAGGGTGGTAGAAAGACATCATTCTTTAAGGGATATAAACCACAGTTTTACATTGGTACTACTGATGTAACTGGTGAGGTTACTTCATTATCTGAAGGTGTAGAGATGGTAATGCCTGGAGATAATGCTAAACTAACAGTTAAACTAATTGTACCTTGTGTTCTAGAAGAAAAAAGAAAGTTTGCAATTAGAGAAGGTGGAATTACAGTTGGTGCAGGAGTTGTAACCAAAATAATTAAGTAAAAAATAAGAGGAGGTGCAAGCCTCCTCTTACTATATGTATTTTTAGCTCTTTATTAACTAAAGGATTATGCAAAAGATAAGAATTAAAATAAAAGGTTTTGACGCTAAATTAGTAGATACTGCTGTTAAGCAAATTATTGAAGATGTTGTTAAAAGCGGTGCAAAGATAGCAGGACCTGTTCCAATACCTAACAAAAGAAGATTAATCACTGTTTTGCAAAGTCCACATATTGATGCTAAAGCAAAAGAACATTTTGAGATAATAACTCACGCTAGAGTTATAGATATATTAGATTCAAATGCTAAAACTATAGAATCTTTGACGTACTTACAAGTACCATCAGGTGTATCTATAGAGATAAAGTAATAATGATGATTTCAAAGTGGGATGCGAAATCCCATTTTTCGGCTATTTAATTAAATAAATAAAAATTGAAAGCAATACTAGCACAAAAAAAAGGAATGACTCAATTATTTGATTCTACAGGAAATGTAAGACCTTGTACGGTTTTAGATATTTCTAATGTTAAAGTAATTGGATTTAGAGATGAAAAGAAAGATGGTTACCAAGCATATATTTTGGGAAAAGATTCAAAGAAAGTTAAGAGTGTAAATAAAGCTGAAAAAGGTAAATATGAATCTATAGATTTTTTCCCAACATATATTTCTGAAATTAGAGATGATCAAACTGAATTAAAAGCAGGTGATACAGTACTACCAACTCTAATTTGTAAAGAAGGAGATTTAATAAGTGTTAGTGGAATGACTAAGGGAAAAGGATTTGCCGGAGTTGTAAAACTTCATCATATGCATGGAGGTCCAAAAACTCACGGACAATCAAACAAACATAGATCTATTGGTTCTATTGCATCTGGACAAACATTTGCTCATGTTGCAAAAGGAAGAAGAATGGCAAGAAAGATGGGTAACGACAATGTTACTATTAAGAATTTAAAGGTATTAAAAATCGATGAAGTTAATGGATTAATGTGTGTAGCTGGAGCAGTTCCAGGAATGAAAGGTACATATATCATTGTTAAAAAAGTAAAATAATGAATAAAGCAGTATTACTAGATAAAAAAGGAAAGAAAATAGAAGAGTTAGAATTGCCAGAAGTATTTAATGAGGCAAAGCCTAATAAAGACTTAATTGCTCAAGCAGTTAAGATTTATCTTGGTAATCAAAGAGAATCTAACGCTCAAACTAAGACAAGAGGTATGGTACAAGGTAGTTCAAGAAAGCTATATAGACAAAAAGGTACAGGTAATTCTAGACAAGGTTCTGTAAGATCTCCACTTCATAGAAAAGGTGGTGTAGTATTTGGACCAACTAATGAAAAGAACTATAAAGCTGTCTTAAGTAAGAAAATGAAGAAATTAGCTATAAGGTCAGTATTAACATTAAAGGCAAAAGAAGGAGAGATATTAGTAGCAAGTGAAGTTGATATGCCAAAAACTAAATGGGCTAAGTATGCTGAAGATTTTGTAAAGAATTCTAAAGTTAAAGGAAGTGTTTTAGTAGTTACTAACACATCTGATTTACAAGTTCAAAAAGCATTCGGAAATATTGAGAAAGTAACAGTTTCTGTGTTAAATGAATTGAACACTTACATGATAGCTAATGCAAGTTACATTATATTTATGAAAGATTGCATTGAAGTTGCATCTAAATTTTGGAAAAAATAATGGAAAAGAATCTTAAACTCGTAAAAATTAAACCTAGAATAACTGAGAAATCAGTTAGAAATGTTAAAATTGCTAACCAATATACTTTTACAATAAATGGTGATGCAAACAAACAAGAGATTAGTGATTTTGTAGAAAAGAATTATGGTGTTAAGGTAGAGAATGTAAAGGTGTTAACTATTAGAGCTAAAAGAAAAGCAGTAAAAGGAACAAGAAAGATTTCAATTAAAGGTGGTGCGAAGAAAGCAATACTTAGACTTAAGAAAGGCGACACTATTAAAGAGTTTGATTTAAGTTCAAATGCTAACGAAACTAAACAAGATAAGGAAACTAAATAACCATGGCACTAAAGACATATAAAGCAACAACACATTCACTAAGACACACTATCAGAGTAGATAGAAGTGAATTATCTGATGTGTTACCAGAAAAAACATTACTAATGAAGCTTGTTGATAATGCATCAAGAAACGCTCATGGTAGAATCACTATGAGAGGTAGACAAGGTCATGAAAAAAGAAATTATAGAATTATTGATTTTGCTAGAGAGAAAAGAGATATTGAGGGTACTGTAAAGACTATTGAATATGATCCATACAGAACAGCATTTATTGCTCTAATACAATATAAAGATGGAGATAAAAGATACATAATAGCTCCAAAAGATTTAAAGATTGGAGATAATATTATGTCAGGTGAGAATGCAGAACCAAAATTAGGTAATGCGATGCCTTTGAATAAGATACCATTAGGAATTGCAGTGCATAATATTCAATTAGATCCAAATAAAGGTTCAACATTTGTAAGAAGTGCAGGTTCATCAGCACAAGTTATGGGTTTACATGGTGAATATGTTCAAGTAAAATTACCAAGCACTGAGATTAGGCTTGTTTTGGGAGTAAATTATGCTACGATTGGAGAGATAAGTAATGGTGATAATATCAATCAACAAATTGGTAAAGCAGGTAGAATGAGACATATGGGTAGACGACCAATAGTTAGAGGTGTAGCACAAGATCCAGCAGGTCATCCACATGGTGGTGGACAAGGTAAAGCAGGACGTCATGGTACAGGTGGACCTCCAGTAGATAAATGGGGTAACAAAGTTGGAAAGAAAACAAGAAATAACAAAGTAACACAAAGATTTATTATTCAAAAAAGGAATAAATAACAATGTCAAGAAGTCTTAAAAAAGGTCCATATATAGACCATAATATACAAGAAAAAGTAACAAAGATATTACAAACTAATGGTAGAAAAACCATTAAGACATGGGCAAGAGCATCAACAATCTCACCTGAGATGGTTGGTTTCACTTTTGAAGTACATAATGGTAAAGAACATATACCAGTATTTGTAACAGAATCTTTAATTGGACATAAATTAGGAGAGTTTTCTCCAACCAGAAAGTTCACAGGTCATAGCAAGAAAGGTAAGATTGCTAAGGCAACTGGAAGCGCTGGAAGAGTAGCAGAATAATATGAATAAAAAAATAGCAATATCAAAATATAAATATACAGGAATGTCAGCTCAGAAAGTTAGATTAGTAGCTGATATGATAAGAAATTCAGATGCGACTGAAGCTTTGAATATGCTTACATTTGTTCAAAAGTATGCAGCTAAACCAATAGCTAAAGCTTTGAAGTCAGCTATTGCAAATGCAACTAACAATCATGAGATGGATAAAAAGAAGTTAGTAATTAGTAAGCTTACTGTTGATGAAGCACCTACACTTAAGAGATATAGAATTGCATCAAGACATGGACCACAAGAGAGACTTAAAAGAAGTAGTCATATTACAG
>JBAXKR010000076.1:0-4908 GCA_037135235.1 bacterium
AACGAGACTTAGCTCAAATTCATTTCGGTATCATTTTACTATTGGATTAGACTTAAGGCAAAGCAATAGTATTATTCCATACCCTAGTATGAGGATTTTCCAAATAAATGATTTCTCATTTTTTTTAATTGGATTATCTTTCCAGTACTCCAGTATTGGATCTGCAAATTTCCACTCCTCTTCTACTTCTTCTTTAGACACAAAATACTTTGGATTTTCTAAAATTGCATCTAAAAATATATTATAGTATTCACTTTTTGTATTTTCTGATGATATTTCAACTTTGATATCATCTAGACAAATCATTTCTTGAGGCTTTAAGAATATACTAATGATTTTCTTTGGATAATAGATACTGATACTGCATTCTGATTGTGTTTGGTATTTTCCTCCTTCTAACTCAACTTTCAATTCTTTATCACCAAAATATCTAGATGATGTTTGGATGTTAAAATACGTTTCAATATTTGAATTACTCTTAACACCTTCCAGTTCTAAATATTTATGAGATTGTTCCCTTATTACTTTTGATTCAATCTCACCATTTGTTAATACTCTTAAACTTTTAATTGTTTCTCCCCTGTTTTCTATATATCCCATATTCTCCTTAGGAGATTGTGTTGCTATTAGTGTTGCAAACATTTCAAGTAAATGATTTTGTCCAACATCTTTGAGTGCCCCTATTTTTTCATAAAAAGACACTCTTCCCTCTACTCCCCTTTCTTCAAGTATCTTTATCTTTATACTTACAGCATTTTTAAGATTAAATTCACTTCCAAATTCTTTTTCTATTGAAAACTTTTCAAGAAACCGTAATGAATACTTTGAAAGATAATGATCCACCCTATATATCTGCTCATCACTAAAGTATTTTGCTATTAATTGATCAAGAACTAAAGCATTAGAAAGATTTAATCCAAATGGTTTTTCTACTATTAGTTTAATCTCGTTAAAAGATTCATTTGAGAATATGTTCTTTCCACACTTGCCAATATTAGAAATCACATCTTGAAAATGCTCAGGTGAAATTGCAAGATAATTTATCTTTTCTATTGGTTTTTCAAACTTAGTTTCTATTTCGCTTATTCGTTTTAAAAGCTTTGTAAAACTAACTTTGTCATCAAAACTTCCAATTGATACCTCAAATAGATTTAAAAACTCATCAAACTTATCACTTTCTAAATACTTACCATCGATCATAATTTTTTTTAAGTACTCACTAAGGTCAGAATCTTTCCAATCTTTTCTAATGAAGCAAATAATTTTGCTACCATTTGCAAATTTATGGTCAAGAAAAAGAGAATACAAAGATAGAAGTACTTTTTGTTTAATAAGGTCACCAGTAATACCAAAGATGGTTAGTATAACTGGAGATGATTTTTCTTTTAGCTCATTCATAATTTGTTATTATACCTTTCTGAATACTTTTGAGTATATCAAAACCTCTAAATTAAATTATGAAGATATTTAATTATTATTTTCTATATGTTAGTCTGAAATCAGTATTTATTAATGTCTGATAATAAATTGAAGCTATCTAAAATATTTTTCTATATATTAGCCTTAGCAGTATTTCCAATACTGATTCTTTTTCTTGTAAAGCCAAGTGGAACAAAAGCATCGGTATATGGATATAACTATACGAAAACAGTTGAAGTCGGATCAGATAGTGCTGCTGAAGCAACTACTACTAACTCCCTTGGAGATGTGTATGTTACTGGATATTATATGGGAACAAATATAGATTTTGATCCCGGTATTGGTACAGATATTCATTCCTCAAATGGAAATGACGACATTTTTCTAACTAAATACAATGCAGATGGAAGTTATGCTTGGACAAAGACTATGGGAGGAATTGGTAATGATGTTGCTAAATCAATTGCAGTAGACGCTAATGGAAATATATATATTTCTGGTTCTTTTGTTGGAATAGATATCGATTTTGATCCAGGTCCTGGAGAATCCCTGTATTCTTCATTAGACGAATTTACTTTAAGTAGCTATTTAACAAAATTTGATTCAAGTGGTGCATATGTCTATACATATGCGATTAATAGTGCAAGTAGTGGAAATGGAGTTACTCCGGATAGCTTAGGAAATGTATATTTAGCAGGTACCTTTCTTGGCGAAAATATTGATCTTGATCCAACTATTGGAGAAGACCTTCATACGTCATTTTCTTTAGATGTTTCAGATATGTTTCTAACGAAAATTAGTAGTGATGGGAGCTATTTATGGACAGAGACTTACGGGAGTATTTTGAATGATTATTCTGTTACAGTTGATGTCAATGGTTTTGTCTATGTAGCTGGGACTATATATTCTGCCTCAACAGATGCATTTGTTTCAAAATATGCATCTGATGGTTCCCTCATATGGACTAGAACTTGGGGAGGTATTAATGACGACTTCGCATATTCAGTTAAGACTGATTCAAGTGGAAATCTATTTATTGTTGGCACTTTTTCTAGCCCGGATATGGATTTTGATGCAACAGCTGGAACTGATCTTCATTCTTCAAACTCTGACACTGAAGATATTTTCATAACAAAATATTTGGCAGATGGAAGTTATGCATGGACTAAAACTATAGGGAGTGGCGATAGAGACAGTGCAAATGCAATCTCTATAGATAATACTGGTAATATTTATGTAGCAGGATATTTTCATGGTACAGTAGATTTTGATCCAGGTATAGGTGTTAGTGAAAAAACGTCTACTGCTGTGTGGAATTTTGAAGCATTTGTTGCATCATATGATAACGATGGTAATTTTAAGTGGGTTCATACAGCTGAATCCTCAGAATCTAGTAGTAGGTCATATGTTAGAGGTTTAGCTTTTGATAATCTGACTAAAAGTATATATTCAGCTGGAATTTTTAAAGGTGTAACTAATTTTGATCCTTCTAAATCAAACGAAACATTTACTTCTTCATATAGGGCGCCATTTTTTACAAAACTTTCTATTGATACTACTGCTCCTGTAATATCCTTAACATCAAGTGATAGCTTAAGCATAGCTCCTGCAGATGCAATACCAAATGTCACAGGTAGTGCTACTGACTCTGCTGCTAATACTACTAATGTTGAGTATCAAATGGACTTAACTAGTGGAACCTGGAATGCATGTAGTGCTGATGATTCAAGTTTTGATTCCCCTTTAGAAGTCTTCACGTGTAGTATTACTGAATCATTCTCTAGTGGAAGTCATACAATATATCTTAGAAGTTCTGATTCGAATGGGAATGTTACTACAAGTGGATTTAAGACTATAGCTGTAACAATTGTGGTTCCATCATCAAGTAGTAGCTCAACATCAAGTATCGCTTCTACTAGTAGTTCTTCTCAGAGTTCAACTTCTTCAACTACAAGTATTAAGGCTAAAGTTGTTGTTATCCCAACTAGTTCTCAAATGTCATCAATCAGTGATTCATCATTATCATCTAGTGATAGTAGTATTAGTTCTTCAACTAGTAGTTTGGCAGTAGTTCCAGAAGTAATTCAAAAGTCTAATATTGCTGTAACAATGCTTGATTTAAATGGATCTCCATACTCAAATGTATTAGTAAGGGTTCTTTTAGATGGAAAGTTAATTAAAGAAGTGTATACAAATTCAAAAGGTGTGCTTGAATTAAATGGTTTAATACTTGGTGAATATGTATTTGAGATAGAAAAAGATGGAAATATTGTAACAAGTAATATCTCACTTACAAAAGCAGATATTTCTAATAGTGGTGGAACTATTGTAAAAACAATTTCTCTTGGTGATTCAACTAACTCTATCCTAACGATAGTTCTAATTATCTCTTTAGTACTAATAGGCATACTTTTCATAGCATTAATATTTGTATTGAAGCAAAAAAAGATAGAGCCATCTTACATAACTAGCTAAGTTTCTCTTCTGGACTAGCACATAAGCCATATGTTTGATAAAATCAATTCACTGCGATTTTTTTGCAGTACTTTATGATAATCAAAATATTAAGTAAAAATATATGAAAGACCCATATGAGACATTAGGAATAGCTAAAACTGCAACAAAAGGAGATATTAAAAAAGCTTATCGAAAACTTGCTAAGGAGTTTCATCCGGATCGAAACAAGGAATCAAATGCTGCTGATAAGTTTAAAGATGTTACTGAAGCTTATGAACTCCTTATGGATGATGCTAAAAGATCAGCATATGATCAATATGGATTTGCAGGTACTCAAGGTTTTGGTGGACAAGCTGGGAATGGATTTGAGGGATTTCAAGGATATAGCGGTTCTGATTTTGGATTTAATGATCTAGGAGATATATTTGATAGTTTTTTTAGTGGAGGTACAGGTTATCAAAAAAGGAATAGAAAAGGAGATGATCTTCAAGTAAAACTAGAGCTTGATTTTATGGAGGCAATATTTGGAACTGAAAAAACAATTAAGTACAGAAGACAAATTGTTTGTGATATGTGTCAGGGATTAGGTTCTAAAAAAGGAAGTAAACCATCAACATGTCAGACTTGTAAGGGTGCAGGGAGAGTTACGCAAGTTCAAAGGACATTCATAGGTAATATTCAAACCACAGTCACCTGCCCTACTTGTGAGGGTAACGGTGAAGTCATTGCAGATAAGTGTGAGAAGTGTGGAGGAGATGGAATATATTCTGAATCAGAAGAATTAAAAGTAAAAATTCCTAAAGGAACTCCTGATGGATTAACTTTAAGATTTGCAACGCGTGGTAATGCAGGAAAGAAAAATGCAGGTTATGGAGATCTATATATTGAATTTGAAATTAAACCTCATGAATACTTTGAAAGAAGTGGAGATGATATTTATTTAGATTTTAAAATCCCAATTACTTCTGCAGTTTTAGGTGATGAAGTAGATGTAGAAACTGTTCACGGTAAGGTAAAAGTTAAGATCCCTAC
>JBAXKR010000077.1:0-4803 GCA_037135235.1 bacterium
TCGTCGCTTTTTCATAAGGTGCGAAAGATTTGAATCCCTTATTTGAAATCCATTTTATATTTAATATTCTAATGAAATTAACAACTCCAATTGATGCGCTTTGAAACCAATATACCCACATTATTGTGATTAAATTCCAACCTTCAAGAATTGCAATTATTATTGTCACTAAGTTTGAAATCAGTAATACCCAAAGTGAAATATCACTGAAAATATTTCTCTTTGTTTCTTTAGATTCGTTCATAATAATTCAGTAACGATAAATATATAAAGTAATATTCTACTAGTAATTTGAATGTGATCGACTACTTTCTTCTGATTCAAGTACAGAGTCTATTGCAAGTACAACTGCTAATGCCATAATCTCATCAGTTCCAGGAACAATTTCTACCTCGTAACTATCTCCCCAACTCATCCATTTTTTGTGAATACTTACAATAGGGGAACCACCGTTTAATATTTGGTAATCATGGCCAAAGAAGTCTCCATCAATTGTCCAATTTAATCCATTAATCTTATACTTAGGTTTCAAGATAGTAAATTCTTTAACAATCTCAGCAACTTCAAAATTGTTAACAAATACCTTAAATTTAGGAAGGAAAGTAAGTAATTGTTGCGCAACAAGTGCAATTTCTTGATTACTTGCATTCAGTAAATGAAGTCTTTTGCCTAAAGATATTAGTTCACCTTTGACAAAGTATTTATCATTACCAATTTCATCTTTAATAGAGAATTGAGTTGTGAAAGAAAATACTTTTTGTTGAAGGTAGAGTTTCATAATGGAGAGAATAATATATATTAGTATATTATTTTAGAATACTTTGTGTGACTTTGTACAATTCTTTTAGAGAAGTTTTCTAAGCTTAATAAACTAGACAAGTTCTCACATATTATAAAATCATTTTGTGTACTCTTGAATTTGTTTTACTAATTCATCTTTTGAAGGTAAGTATAGTTTATATTTACTTGCGAACAATTGTCCATTATTTTTAGGAAGTGTCATCTCTACAATTGAATTCTCTTTATCTGCACAAAGAAGAATCCCTACAGTCTTGTTTTCTTTCTTCGTTGAATCTCTCGGTCATAATAATTAACATACATTTGTAACTGCCCTAAATCTTGGTGTTTTAATTTCCCAATTTTAATATCAAATAGAACAAAGCAATTCATAAGTCTGTTATAGAAAACAAGATCAATATAAAAGTGTTGTTCACTAAAACTAATTCTCTTTTGTCTCTCTACAAAACTAAACCCTTTTCCAAGTTCTAGAATAAAGTTTTTTAGATGATTAATAATTGCTGTTTCTATGTCATTTTCAGAATATGATTCGTTTTCTTTGATACCAAGAAATTCAAATATGTATGGATCTTTAATAATATCCTCTGGTTTTTCAATTACTTGTCCTTTTGTGCTTAATTCAAGAATTTTTTTTGAATCTTTATTCAATATCAGTCTTTCATATAGTGTAGAATTAAACTGTCTTTCAAGCTCTCTAACTGACCAATTATTATTCAACGATTCTATCTCGTAAAACTTTCTTATTGGTTCATCAAGCCTAATGAGAAAAACATAATGAGACCAACTTAAATTAAATTTCCGAGACAGTGTCTCGGATTTTAAATAAGTCAGGTAAAATCTCCTCATATTTTCAAGATTATCTACAGAAAATCCTTTTCCAACTTTAGTAGATAATTTTCTGCTTAGTTCTTTTAATTGACTGCTCCCATAAATTGAAGTAGATCTACCGTTTTGTTCATCTTCAATAATTATTCTCCCAATTTCGTAATATGTCTGCACTATAGTGGTATTGACCTGTCTAAGAATATTCTTTCTTGATGAATAAATTAATATACAAATATTTGTAAAGAAACGATTGTCTTTATTATTTTTCATAAAGACATTTTACTTAATAGAAGATTAGGCAAATATTAAAGAAGGATTAAAATTGTAAGTATTTAAATACTTAGCGAGTTTGTTATTTCAGATATGCATATAGATCTATCATATTCCCACCGGGATCTTTTACTACACAATATCTTTGTCCCCAAAATGCATCCCAAGGTTCCTTTACAATTTCAAAGCCAGATTTTTTATATTATTTGAAACAGTATCTAAATCAGCTACGGTATCGTAAAGAATAGCAAATGTTGAACAATTGGAAGGCTTAGGTTCATAACCTAAAATACTTTTAAGCATATCTTCAGTATCAATCATCAACTTTGTATCACTATCAATATGTATATTTTCTACATGTTGTTCTTGAGATTTGTTTTCTTCAAATTTAAAACCAAGTATTTTGAAGAATTCAATGCTCTTTTGCATATTTTTGGTCGAAACAGATACTGAGCTTATTCTCATGAGTTTTCAATAATATCTAATTCGGAGAGGGAGGGATTCGAACCCCCGTCTTGCATTGCAAGAATCGCTTTTCGAGAGCGACGCCTTCAACCACTCGGCCACCTCTCCATTCGTTCTCGGAGAGATTTGAACTCTCAACAACCACTTTCGCAAAGTGGTGCTCTATCCAATTGAGCTACGAGAACAAGTAATAGGATAATTATCTCATAAGTGAAGATGGTGTGTAAAAATGAAGTGTAGTATTAGTTTCTTATTGAATCATCAACTGGGCTTTTTGATGTTTTTTCTTCTTCTCCAAATAATATCTCTTCTTTACTTTGATAAACTCCATCTGATGTTCTTGCTAACCAACCTTGTTTTTTATCTAGAGGTAGTTGAAGATACGTAAGCTTTTTTGAAAGTATTTTAGTCATTTCTTTTTCGTCACCTGGCTTAACTATCATAATAATTCTGGAAGGAAATCTCATTTTAGTATCAATATTTAATAGTGTAAATCCTTGTTTAATTGAAAACCAATATTCACCTAATTCTTTCCAGTAGTACATTTTTTCAAATGATCTAATCCCTCTATTTGTAATCTCATGTTCCGCTATGTCAGGTGGTACTGTTGAAAGAATATATATGAGGCCAAGAAGGGCAATGAGTACAACTATTAAAACAATCTCTTGAAGAAATGCGAGTAGTAGAATTATCACTAGAAATATTGCTGCAACTTTAAGAAACCAACTTCTGTCCCTAGCAACAAATACTCTAGAAGGGGACTTCCAATTGAATATCACTTCTAGTGGTGTATCAAATTCTTCAGGCTTCTCTTCCTTCTCAATTGATTTTTTTTCTAATTCTGAAACCTTTTCTCTTAAAAGCTTCAATTCATCTTCGTTTTGTTTGTTTCCAAAGAGACCCATGTGAAAATGTTAATAAACTAATTTAGTCTATCATTTATTGAAAGTCTTGTTTAGGGAAAATTATTACTTAGATAATTCTTCAAATTTCTCTTTAATTTTTTGCTTTGTTTGAAGTCCTACAAGCTCTCCTACAACTTGTCCACCTTTGAAAAATTTGAGATTAGGAATACTCATAATATTATATTTCTGTGCAATATCTGAGTTTTCATCTGTATCTAGTTTACAGATTTTAAATCCTTTACTATCTTTTAATTCGGTTTCCAATTCTTGAAGTATTGGTGCTTGCATTTGGCAAGGTCCACACCATGTTGCCCAAAAATCTACTAGGGTTACACCCTCAAATTTAAGCACTTCTTCGTCAAATGTAGTTGATGTTACTATCATGATTTAATACTTAATGTTTAATAAATAATTACTCTGCTAGTCTTGATGCAAATTGTTTTTTCTTGTTATCAACATATTTATCCACATCATTTCTTGCATCTTCAACCTTCTCTTTTACATCATCTATAACTGGATCTATTTTCTCGTTTACAAACTCCTTAGCATCTTTCTCAACTTGTTTTGATAATCTATTAGCTTCCTTTTTAATTGCTCTTCTAGTAGTTTCACCTTTTGCAGGAGCAAAAAGAATACCTAATGTTGCTCCAATTATTCCTCCAAGTATTACTGCACCTACGAATGAGCCTGTGTCGTCTCTTGACATGTTATTAAGATAATAATTAAAAAGATTAAATAACTTTCTTTATCATTGAACTGATTTTTCCTACAAATCCTAACATATCTTTAATGTCTGAAGAAATATCTTCTATATTAACAAGTACAATATCAAGATGCTTTTGTTCTTCAACAATATTATCAGTAATCCTACCCATATTCTGAGTAGTTTTTCTTAAATCATCAAGATTATTACTAGCACTTAAAAGTACTTTTAATATACCCATTGAAATACTTACAATTCCAATAGTTCCAGCTATTGAAAGGAATATTTTTGAAAAATCATCACTTGTCATATTAAGAAAATAATAGTTAGAATGAAATATATTATCATAATCAAATAAAGTTTTTTCTTTGTTTATCCCAAACCTTCCCTCGTCTACAAAGTTTGTCCTTATCAATTACATTACTCAATAATTCTTCCACAACTATTTCAAGAAAAATGGTGTTTTGAGATCCTTTAATTAGTATTACTGGAAGATAATCATTTTGAAATGTTTGTTTATCAATATATTTTGAATAAAAATCATCTACATCAGAAAGGGGATCCTTACTATCAAAATATGCACTAAAGAATTTCTTTAATGCTTTTGCTGCA
The DNA here is from genome assembly GCA_037135235.1 of bacterium. Taxonomy (GTDB): domain Bacteria; phylum Patescibacteriota; class Dojkabacteria; family JBAXKR01; genus JBAXKR01. The sequence goes on from JBAXKR010000077.1 coordinate 4,579, forward strand.
TCACCAGCTTTTTCAAACCAGTGAATTTTATATTTATTAATTCCAAGATCAAGAAGTTTAGGAATAAAGAAGTTTCTCATTTCTTTACCCACAAGAAAGAATTCGTCAGCTTTATCAAATGCTATGTTTGCTAAATCTTCATGTTCTATTCTGGAATTAGTTCCAAGCTCTCTCATATCTCCAAGTACTGCAATTCTATATGGTTTTTTCTTTTGGGATTTATCT
>JBAXKR010000078.1:0-4654 GCA_037135235.1 bacterium
AATTTAACTCTTTTACATTATGCACCAATTCGCAACATCTATCCCAACTTATTCAGCAATATATCTTGAACGCTTTACCAAATAATATTAGAACTACTGCTATCTATTTTTTTTGAATTAAAAATAATACTTAACTTTGAACAATTCTCATTTGCATTGGTTTCAAAATCAATAAAATCAGTACAAACCTCAGATGCAAAATGTTTAAACATGCGAATTACTCTTCTATTTAGCTGTCTATTGCCTATATAATCATCAAAACTCCAAGATAGTTCAACAGAATTTGTATTTGATACAGGAGACACTATAGTAATATTTATTGGAAAATTCTTTTCTCCATTATCTATCTCGTAATTTTGTATGCTTTCTTTTGTACTTACTTTTCCAAAAACACTTTCTCTAAAACATTTAACTGCATCTAATATAGAATAGTTATTAGTAAATTCAGTACTGATAGTTTCAATAGTTTCTTTTTCAATTGAAGTTCCATTTAACAATACTTTTGATGTTTGTTGCCTAAGTGGCAAAATTAATCTTTCTGTTGATGCAATTTGTTTTTCAGCAAAATCAACTCTAAACTCTCCTAATTTATGATAATCTGGTATATAGTTCCCTATTCGAGAAGTTGTTAATTCAGCTGCAACTTTAGAAAGCTTTTCTACTATAATTTTTTCTACCTCTTCAAGTACGTCAATATCTTCAATTGGAATACTCCATTTAACTTTTGCTGTATCTAGTTCATTAGTTAAGATTGGGGTAATAGTTACAGGATAAATTGTTCCGTTTGGTAAAAGTACTTCGTAATTAGAATGAGTATCTTTTAAACAAGATTCGCTTGAGGCTAATTCATAAAATAATCTGGCTGCAGTAGTAGGAGTATAGTTTTCTGTAAATACATAATTAATCTCCATTGTTGTTTTTTACTACTACAAAGAAGGTTTTTTCAAAAAGCGTATCCCTATTTCTCCAAGCAAAACATTACTATATATTATTTTACTTGTATATTCATCATTACTATATTCAGTAGATAAATTAGTTAATTTACGTATAGCTAAGCTACTAACACTAAAGCCATTTGCATTTTGTGGTACTCTCCATTCAAAACAAGCCTCATCAGAACTATCAGCAGGTACAGCATTTATTTTCAATCTTACTTCAGATAATTGATCCCCCACTTTGAAAGTATATTCAATTGAACAAGATGGAGAATCACCACCAGTTACGGTGGTATAAAAGCTTTTAGCCAACTTTATTGTAGCCTTCTCTGAAGGATTACCAAAGTTTGTTTCCATATCAGTTACTTCTTTAATTTATCACCAACTAATTCTGCTACTAATTGAGATGGAACTTGAGCATAATGACTAAACTCCATAGAGCTACTACCTCTTCCTGAAGTCATAGATCTGAGCTCCATTGTCCAACCAAACATTTTACCAAGTGGTACTTTAGCTTTAATTACTTGAAGTCCTGCACCTTTATCTTCCATTGCTTCTATTTGACCTCTCTTTGAAGATAATGCACCTGTTACATCTCCAGCATATTGAGTTGGAACATAAACATCAACTTGCATAATAGGTTCAAGTAATACAGGGTTAGCTCTTTTTAATCCTTCTCTTGTAGCAATAGAACCTGCCATTTCAAATGAAGCTTCAGATGAGTCAACATCATGATATGAACCATCATATACTTCAACTTTAATATCAACAGTTGGAAATCCTCCAATAACTCCATCTTGCAATGTCTTTTCCGCACCTTTATTAATAGGTTTGATAAATTCTTTTGGAATTGATCCACCTTTTGTTGCATCAACGAATAGATAACCTTTACCTGCTTCATTAGGTCCAACTCTTAACCAACAGTGACCATACTGTCCTTTACCACCAGATTGCTTAATATATTTACCTTCAGATTCTACAGTATTTAATACAGTCTCTTTGTATGCAACTTGAGGAGCACCAACATTAACATCAATACCATAGGTTCTCTTCATGATATCTACTTTAATATCCAAATGAAGTTCTCCCATACCTGCAATTAATGTTTGTCCAGTTTCTTGATTAGAAGTTACTTTAAATGTTGGATCTTCTTGAGTTAGCTTTCTTAATGCTTCACCCATCTTTTCTTGATCAGCTTTAGTCTTTGGTTCAATTGCAAATGATACAACTGGAGCTGCAAACTTTATCTTCTCTAATACAATTGGCTTATCCATATCACAAATAGTATCTCCTGTAACACTTTCTTTAAATCCAACAATAGCTGCAATATCACCTACACCAACTTCTTTAATATCCTCTCTATGATTAGCATGCATCATAAGAATTCTACCAACTCTTTCTGTCTTGTTACTCACAGGATTCAAAACTGTTTGACCAGCTTCTAATTTACCTGAATAAACTCTAAAGAAAGATAGTGTTCCTACATGTGGATCAACTGCAATTTTGAAAACAAGTCCACTAAATGGACTCTCTGCAGTTGGACTTCTTACTTCATCTTTTGTTTCATCATCAACATTATGACCCTTAATCTCACCTCTATCCATTGGAGATGGTAGGTATCTACAAATATTATCAAGCATAGGTTGTATTCCCTTATTCTTAAGTGAAGCTCCTGCCATAACTGGGAATAACTTAGCTGATATAGTAGCTTTTCTAAGTGCATCATGTATTTCATCTTCTGAAATTTCTTCACCATTAATGAATTTTTCAGTAAGTGCATCATCAGTTTCTGCAACTTTCTCAACCAATATCTTTCTATATTCCTCTACTTTTTCTTTAATATCTTCTGGAAGTTCAACAACTTGCATTTCCTTACCTGTTTCATCATAGTATTGGTAAGCTTTTCTTGTAATCAAATCCGCTACGGCATTCATTTGCATCTCAGCACCTATTGGGATTTGAATTGCAACTGCATCTTTTGATAGTCTTTCTTGAATAGTCCTTAAAGACATATAGAAATCTCCACCAATAGCATCTAGTTTATTAACAAAACAAAGTCTTGGCACTCTATATTCAGTTGCCTGTCTCCATACTGTTTCAGATTGTGGTTCAACACCCATCTTTCCATCAAAGAGAACTACGGCTCCATCTAGTACTCGAAGTGATCTTTGTACTTCAGCTGTGAAGTCAACATGTCCTGGTGTATCAATAATATTGATTCTGTGAAGCTTTCCATTTAATGTCCAGAAACAAGTAGTTGCAGCAGATTGAATAGTAATACCTCTTTCTTTCTCCTGATCCATAAAGTCCATTTCAGCAGCACCATCATGTACTTCTCCAAGCTTATGTTTTCTACCTGTAAAGAAAAGAATTCTTTCTGTAGTAGTAGTTTTACCTGCATCAATATGTGCAATAATTCCAATATTTCTATACTGATTCTTATCTTGAACTGCCTTGTAATCGATAACTGCCATTTAAATATATTAATAATTATGTATTAACTGTAAAAAATACAGGTAACAAAAAAGCTTAAAGAAGCAATCATATTCTACATTATACATATCCCTATTTACAAGACTAAAAGACTTAATCGTGTTGTAAACATTTAGTATTTCAAGTAGAGTTAAAAATATTCTAAATATTACAAATCTATTATGAATGATACTGAAACAAAACCTACGATATTAATTACTGGAGCTTCATCAGGAATTGGAAAAGGAATATCACTTAAGTATGCAAAAGAAGAAAAAGCTAATCTAGTAATTACTGCAAGAAATGTTGAAAAACTAAATGAACTCAAAACAGAGTTAGAATCACTAGGATCTAAAGTACTTGTCGTACAAACTGATGTAACAAAGAGTGAAGATCTGAAGAATTGTGTTGCTAAAACAATTGAAACATTTGGTCGAATAGATGTGCTTATCAATAACGCGGGAATGGGATATACAGCTAATATATGGGAACTAACTGATGATCAGATTAATCAAATGATTGATACTGATATTAAAGGAACTATCCTTATGGCAAAGTATGTGTCTGAAGTTATGGTAAAGCAGAAGTCAGGACATATAGTTAATATGTCATCAGTTGCAGGATATTTTGGAACTCCAAAGTGGAGTGTGTATTCAGCTGCTAAATATGCTGTTAGAGGATTTTCAAGAGCTATAAGGTATGAGCTTCAGGAGTATGGAGTTAGTGTTACATCAATTCATCCAGGGCCTATCCAAACTGAATTTTTTGACAGAGGAAAGATAGAGATTAATCAAAAAACATTAATGCCACTTGATGAGTTTATTAACGAAATGTATAAAGCGATAAAGAAGAAGAAAGTAAGAGCAATAATTCCATTCTCATTTGCTGTAATGCAATTCATTATGAGAATATTTCCATTTACAAAAGATTGGATAATTGGAGCAATGAGAAAAACATACTTGAATCAATAATCTACTTTGAATTAACGACAAAAGAGGAAGCTATTGCAAATAGAGCTACAACTATCCATACAATATTCAATACTGCATTTGGATAAGCTCTTTCCTTGAAGGCTATAATAAAGAGAAAAATTGAACCAACAATATTTAGAAATTGATAAATGAAGGTATGACTAGGAATAAAGCCGAAAGTATTACCTGCATATGCGATAAATACTAGAACTGCACCAATCCATCCTAATGTTACTACAAGTTTGCTTTTGTTATCTCCCATGAATTACATACTAT
>JBAXKR010000079.1:0-4493 GCA_037135235.1 bacterium
GTTTCTACAACTTTCCAATATTATTTTATGATACCATCATCTCGTCTCATATGGATAAAACTGTTCAGTATGTACCCGATGAGATCAATATATACAAGATATCATTTTAACTTTTAGAAAGGAATATTTAGAAGAAAGTATACAATTTATCTGATTAAATGATAGGTGAGTATCAAATCAAGATTATCAAAATGTACTCTAGAAGGCTCTAAACTCCGCGGACAGGACTCGAACCTGTAGCCTTGGAGTTAACAGCTCCCTGCTCCACCATTGAGCTACCGCGGAATATTCCCAAATATATTTTACCCTATATAGTCCTTTAATGCTTGCTCTATTTCAGGGCTTTTTAATCTTTTAAGAGCTTTTGCTTCTATTTGTCTTATTCTTTCTCTAGTTACTTTGAATTCATGCCCTACTTCTTCAAGTGTTCTAGATACACCATCTTCAAGTCCAAATCTTAACTCTAATACTTTTCTTTCTCTATCTGTAAGAGTTGCTAATATTTCTCTAATTTGTTGTTTAAGAAAACTTAGGTTAGCAATCTCAGTTGGAGATTCATTGTATTCATCAGCAATAATGTCACTAAGTTTTGAATCTTCTTCTTCTCCTATTGGAGATTCTAGGGATGCTGGTCTTTGTGCTATTTTAATTATTTCTTGTACTTTATCTTCTTCAATTCCCATTGCATTTGCAATCTCATCTGTTCTTGGACGTCGTCCTAATTTGACTGCTAATTCTGAGCTTACTTTACCTAATTTGTTAATAGTTTCTATCATATGCACTGGAACTCTGATAGTTCTTGCTTGATCAGCAATAGCTCTAGTAATTGCTTGTCTAATCCACCATGTTGCATATGTAGAGAATTTAAATCCTTTCTTGTATTCAAATTTTTCAACAGCTCTCATAAGTCCAATATTTCCTTCTTGTATTAAGTCAAGAAGATCAAGTCCTCTTTTAGAATATTTCTTTGCTATAGAGACAACAAGTCTAAGGTTAGCTGTTGTTAGTAATTCTCTAGCTTCTTGAGAACCTTTTTCAATCTTTTTTGCTAAGATTATTTCTTCTTGTGCATTAAGTAGGGGAATCTTACTAATTTCATGAAGGTAAGCTCTAACAGGGTCTGTTGTAATATGACTTCTGATCTTCTTAAGAATTTCAATCTTTTTTTCAAAACTCAATTTGTTTGGAGATACTGTGGCTTCTTCAATTTCTTTAACAATAGGGTCTATTATTTCTATATTCTTCTTTTGTAAAAGAACAATAATTTTTTCTAATAAATCCATGTCTTCCTCTATTGCTGGAAATGTTTCTAGAACATCATCCTGTGTTAGATATCCTTGTTTACCTGCTTTTTTAACAAGTGCTACAAGGAGTTTTTGTGGAGAGATTTTTTTGTTAGCCATAACTCCGATTATATCAGTATATTAGGCATATTTACTAGCAAAATTGACGTTATTTAGCTTTACTATGCCAGTTATATGCACTTTTGATAATATTATCAAGATTAATTTTAGACTTCCATCCAAGCTCTTTAAAAGCTTTATTTGAATCTGCTATGAGAATTGCTGGATCACCAGCTCTAGCTTCAACTATTTCGTACTTGAAATCCTTTTTAGTTATCTTTTTTACTGCTTCAATAATCTCTTTGTTAGAAGTACCATTCTCAGTTCCCAGGTTATATAGAGCTGTTGATCCTTTGTTACTTTTACTAGTTTCTTCTAATTTCTTAAGTCCAAGTAGGTGAGCTTCTGCTAGATCTTCAACATGAATATAGTCTCTTATACAAGTTCCATCGGGAGTAGGGTAGTTATCTCCAAATAGTTTAAAGCTATCACTTTTACCAAGTGCAAAGTCTAGTACTCTTGGAATAATGTGGGTTTCTGGATCATGTCTTTCTCCGATTAATCCATCAAAACTATCTCCTGCTGCATTAAAGTATCTAAATCTTATTGAATTTAATCCTTCGGCAGCTGCTGATTCTATTACTCTTTCAGCTAGTAGCTTTGAAAGTCCATACAAACTTGATGGGTTTTCTACATTTGTTTCTGTAATAGGAATTATAGGAGAATTTCCATATATGTTACAAGTGGAGGAAAAGATCAGCTTATTAATCTTCCTTTCAAGCATTACACTGACAAGATTAATTGTTCCTCCAGTATTATTCTCAAAGTATTTAGTAGGGTAGGACATTGATTCTCCAACTAGAGCATATCCTGCAAAGTGAAGAACTGAATCTATTTCATATTTACTAAATACTTTTAGTAACGATTTCTTTTCTCTTAAATCTACTTTCTCAAATATTAAGTTACTTTTGGGAAATGTTTTTTGAAGTGTTGAAATTACATCTTTAAAACCTCTTTCTAGGTTATCAATTACTAATACATCATATCCTTTAGAAATGAGGTGCCTTGTCATATGCGATCCAATATATCCACATCCACCTGTAACTACTATATATCCCATGAAATATATTTTAATATTTATGCTGAGATTATATATCCAATCAAAAGAGAATAGGAAATATTTATTATTTAATTACCGACTCTTTAGGTGATGGAATTATTTCTTTTACAGAATCGTTAATTCTATTTACTACATAAGAAATAAAGGCTTTTGTTTTTACGAAAGATATTCTTCCCCAACTCCAATCGCCATTCCATACATAAACCCCACATTCATCACCGTTTTTTGTAACTATTCTTGAAATAACGCTTGCAGGTCTAGAGATGACTAAAGTAGCCTCTATTCCATTTACATTTTCTATTTTACTTCCTTCAATATTAGTTATTGTAGAATTATCAAAAATTATTTGAAAATTACCGCCTACTACATCTGGATTTGGAAAATTATCAACTCCATCAGTTACAATTGACTTGAGATTTACAATTTCACCTGGTTTTTCAAGAAGTAATGTATTTCTACCGTTTAATGTAACTTGTCCTATTTTTAGACATTCATCTTTTGTTGTAGCGTTTGCTGGGCTTTCATTAATAAGTGTTGAAGCTGTGATTAAAAGGGCTACTGTTAATGCTGCTGTTTTAGCTCCAAGTCTAGATGACTTTGTTTCTATTGTCTTATTAGTCTCGTTATTCATTATTTGCTCGCTTAAAAAATAGTAAATGATTTTAACACTACAGGGTATTAGATGTCCATGCATATAGACATAGTGAGGAAGGGCTCAGTATTATAATACTCAGTTTTTACTAATTCATGATTGTTTCACTGGTTTCAATAGATAGACAATATATGCGAGATTAATACAAAAATACACTAAGTGACTGTCTGTCTGTTAGGTATCCTATATTTAATCTGCTATTTAACGCTGTTTGATACCGCTATTGGGAAAAAAGCTGTATGTGCAGGATTAACAACTTTTTTAGCAACTTGTGCATCTGATGAAACAATGGGGCATTTGTCACTTCCATTAAGCATTGCTGCACTAGCGATAGTGTTTCCAACATTTTCAAATGCAGTACTTGCATATAGTTCGTTTGCTTTATCAGGTTTTGGTATTCCTACAAGAATTCTTGATTCATGTACATCAGGTAATTCTATTTCGATTTCTCCTACGAATGGAATACCATATGTATTGGAAACAGTTACTGTATATGTTATTTCTTGTCCTGGTCTATAGAAAGGTGAGCTTGAAGTAATACTTCCTTGAAAAATGCAAGGAGCATCTGTTTTTGCCTTTACAACATTACCACTTCCAATAAGGGCGGTAGTCATAGCAGCTGTAAATAAAACATGTTTTATTCTAATTAATGTATTTTTATTGTCAATTTTTGTAGTAGTCTCAGCTGATGAAAACATTTTAGTTAGAATAATATATAAACATGATATATCAATACTTGAGATAAGTGTGGCTATGTAATAGAAATGGCTGATATATATCCATATTAGTTGAATCAGTAAGAACTAGATACTTAATCTATACTATGATATTTCGACTAATTACAAATGTAGCCAATTGTATTGCTACAAGATACATATTGTCAATTTATTGATTTAATATAGATTACTTCTTTTGTATGTAAAAGCAAAAAGAAGAAGTAAATGTGGGTAAAAAAAACTCCCTGATGGTTAGTCAGGGAGTAACGTACTATTATATCCTGGATATTATTTCTGAATTCCAGTTAAGTAAAGTTTATAATTTCGAACAGCTTCTGCAACTGCGATTTCTGCTGGGTTAGTAGTATTTGGGTTTGCGATTGTACAAAGTACATATGGTACTACACTATCATTTGGTTTGATTCCATTAATGTTAGGAGTTCCAGCTTGAGTCATAATATCAGCAGTAACCTCTGCTTTCTTATTTAATTGAACAGTAGCGCTTAACTTATTTGAGTCTCCTAATCCAAATATATCTTGGCTAAATGATCCACTTCCATCTGTATTTCTTACATTAAATCTGCCAACGAATGCTGCATCTGTTGGACCCGACTTCGGGAAAGAAGTGTATATAGTAAATGAGTATTAATCCAGTTGTGCAT
>JBAXKR010000080.1:0-4315 GCA_037135235.1 bacterium
GACTTAACCTGTCCTGTAACAGTATCAGAAAGTCCTGCAAGTTTTTCAACTTTTAACGTAGAAGTAGAATATGAGAATAGGCCATTTTTGCTGTCAAAAATTATGATATTCCCACCATTGTCAGTAGTAACACCATCGATACTCAACATTCTAGTATCATCTATTAGAATTTTATTAAAATCAGCTGTTGTTTTTGAACTTACATAAGCTTGCTTTTTAGACTCAACAACCATAATTTTATCTGAGGTTAATGCTAATGCACTAGCTTTTGAACCTGGAAACTTTAATCCTAAATCAAGGAAAATATTCAAATCAGTAAGTGAAATATTTTTATCAATTATATTTTGAGTTTCACTATTTTTTACTTTTAATGCTTTTATTTCATCTTGAAACTTTCCATATGTTTCTGCTTCTGAAATCTTCTTTTCTGCTTGAGCAAGAAGTTCTTTTGATTTTACTCTGTTAATTGTTGCATTATCACGAGCTTGAGTTGTTAAAGTTGTTGCAAGACTAACTATATCACTTGCTGCTTTAGTTTTTGCTTTTTCTTCATTATCTTGTGATATTTGCCTTGCACCTATAACTAGGATAACTACTATCACGACTATTCCTAAAGCAATTGGAATTAACTTACTAGATTGCTTTCCCTTTCTTACATATATTTGTCCAACCTTTCTTTTTGAAAAAACTCGAGACCTCACCCCTTCTACAATTTTTAGTATTATCTTTTTTATGAAACTAAATAATTTTCTAATAACCACAAAAAAAGTTGTTTGGTTGTCTTTTGAAAAAACTGATTTAAGTTTACCTAGAATACTGGTTCCAGAGTTCATTGCCTTTCTTCTAGTAACCGCATTATTTAAGTTTTTCTTCATATCCACTGCTTCTATTGGTGTTTCTTCAAATTCTTCTATTGGTTCATTATTTTGCTTCCAAATATCTTCCTTATTACTTGGTAAATCTTCAAACTCTTCTTTATCAGTACTTATTTCTTCTTTAATTAGCTCTGCTTCAGATATTTTATTATCCTCAGGTTTTATATCAGGTTCTACATTTTCCTCTATATTATCCTCTTGAACTTCCTTCTTATTAAAATCAGGAAGTACTTCTTCTTTAACTTCTTGTTTATTAATATGTTTATTACCTACTATTCCAGATAAGTTATATCCAGTAAGTAGTACACAAGAATGTACCCCTACTCTATTACTTGGGATTAGGCTTGTAAGATCAAATTCATGAATATGGGTAAGTAACTTTGTTTCGATCACTCTAGATAATGATTTCGTTATAGACAACAACAGTTTATCTTCATCTTTTAGTATTCCAGACATTACTTTAACTGAGTTTCTTCCTGAAGTGTCTTTAAAAAATTCACCCAATATTATCTTTTTATTCTTATTAAAAAGTACAACATCAGAATCTCCAAACGCAGCAGAATAGAAAATATTATCTCTAACACTTACTAGTACGCACTCCATATCTACAACCTCATTTCCGATTACACTACTTTGTCTTATCATTTCTGATAATTGATTCTTTGTCTTATGAATTGTTTCTTCTAGGAGGTCAATAATATTAGGCTCGTCAATTTCATAAAATGAATCAATCATGAAATCTTTTAGTATTTCTCCAATTGAAATACAATCAACTTTTTTACTCTCATTTGAAATAGATAATATACCAAATAGTCTTCCCTTGTAAGGGTAATCAGTATAGTTTTCAAAGGGGGTAACAATCACACTTTGCCATTTATCTTCAGCTTGTTCAGTTAAAAAACTCGTAAATTTTAGAGGGTCTTGGGCAGACATTTTCTTATGCAATTACAACTAGAAAGATCGATACTCCTAGAAATATTACCTTAAGTAGAGATAAAAAGTTAATAAATCCAGAAAGCTTTGTTCTAATTGATGAATTTATGGTCATAGTTTGCTTCAAATTTACAAGTGAAACAATTACAGAAATAAATAGGATAAGCTCAATAATTATTTTTATTCCCCAAACATATATTTTTGGGTCTTCAAGTAAACTAATCATGTTCCATTTCCTTTCTAAGTAAATCTGAAAGATCCATTATTTTATCTCTTAAATATGATGGATTAGGTACTTTCTCAAATTCAAATTGCATTCTTTCTGCTGCAGTTTGAATAGTTATGTTTCCATAGTTGAATAAAGCTGGGAAAAGACCTACTTGTCTTTGTGTTACATCTTCAATATTTACTAGTGATGCTTCACTAATTTTATATTGTTTATATGCCTCGTAATCATAATCAAGGATTCTTTTATCAGTAATTACATAAACATTAAAATACCATTTAAGAAAATTATCTAGAACATATGCAAATAGAATTGCAAAGTAGACAAATGTTACAGCCATACCAAAATATGGCCTTGAAGTGAAAACATCAATATTTAAATTAAGAAAAATTAAAATCGGTTGAAATAGAAATCCAACAATAATTCCAAGTATTGTACTGAATATCCAGCCTATGTTTGTAATCACATGAGCTCTAGTCAATAGGAACACCTGTTCTCCCTCATTTTGTGTAGCAAAATGAACTGACTTTGGATAAATTTGAAGCGATGACAAAGAGTTTCCTTTCTTATCAGGAAATAGTTTGTGAAGTTCACCATCTAGATGAACATTCCTTACAAACTCTGAACTCATATTTTTAGTTATCTTTTTTGCTGGCATAGTTCTATTATATTAGATTACGGTGCTTTATTAAAGGTAAATTCAGTACTGAACAAAAATGCTCTTCTATCTGCTGGATATGTATTGTAAACCCAATCATTGTATACTGTCTTAAACTTCCATCCAGCTATATATTTGGTACCTTTATCCCCTGTTACAGTTATTGCCCATATTCTTGGAGAAGAACCTGTATGGAATTGAATATCACTTATTTTTCCAACATCAAGAGAACTATCTCTTGCAAGAATTGTTGATAACACATCTTTTGTAAGTGAATTAGTTCTCCAAGTAAGTCTTGTACAATCTGTTTGAAGTGTCCAACTTTCACTTACTCCTCTTGCATATGACAGAGCCGTTCCCTTCAAACTATTAATAGAGCTTGTAGAAACACTTCTAGCAGTCCAAACAAGTTCGTTATCTTCAGTATGTCCTCTTCCATTTGCTGAATAATATGCTGATATTGGTTTATTATTTACTAAAACAGCTTGTCCTTTAGTGGCATCGGAAGCCCATCTTTTAGCAGATCCACCATTATATACTTGAAAAGTAGTATTTGTTGGAACGGAAGAATATCCCGGATTATTTATTATATATGCAAGTGCATAGGATCTTGCCGCTACTACTTGTGCTTTTATAGTCTCTTCTGGCCAACAATCCCAAATAGTTTTTGGGTTATCTTTAATAACATAAGGCTTCCCTATATTTGTAGAGTTCTCACATGCATACGATGCAATTTCACCAAGCCCTGAAACATATGTTTCAATATCCATCTCACCATATCCTGCTACCCTTATTCTATAGCTAGAATAGTCACCACCAACTGTCGTACCAGTATAGTAGGTAGTTAATATTTTACTGTAACTCATTCCTTGTAAAGCTGCTCCATATGCACCATATTGACTAAGTCCTATTGCATGACCATCATATAGATCACGACCTCGTCCTAAGAAATAGAACTCACCTGAAACTAAAGCATCGTTATTTACCTTAGCACTGCATGAATTATTTCCAGAAGATTCCATTTGACTATTTTCTCTAAGTAAGGCTTTCTTTTGTTCATCTCCTAGTTGACTTATTAGTGTTTGAACTCCAGCAACTTGATTAGAAAGTGTTGATTGTTTTTTTGCTGTTTGGGCAATTTGGTTATTTAGATTAGCAATCTGATTTTCTACTTCTTTCTTTCTAGAAGTTAACGAAACATTTTGGGTATTTAAATCTTGTATTTTTCCATTCACTTCTTCTTCGTTTTTACTAATATCTTTAATCTCAGTATCTAGCTTAGCTAAGTATTCATTATCCTTATGCACAATTTCGTTAAGATATTTGAATTTTCTAAACATGACTCCAATATCTACAAAATTATCAAAGACTTGAATAATTTTAGAATCAGTTTTACTCATCTTATACACCCCTTTTATTCTTTCATTTTTCTGTTTTAATATTTCTTGAAGTTCTAAATTTTTTAAGCTAAGTTCTAAATTAAGTTCTTCAATTTTGGAGGTATTAAGCTTTGTTTCAGCTTCTATTTGTGCTAATTGATTACTTAGCGTAGATGCTTCACTTTGTTCAAGACTTGCAGAGTTTTTTAATGATTTCAAATCAGCTTGTGCTTTAGTTATAGAG
>JBAXKR010000081.1:0-4283 GCA_037135235.1 bacterium
ATACTGCGGCTTTCTTCCTGTGCCAAAGATGACATAATAGTAATAAGTAGTTCACCTTTGCTATCAAGTGTATAAATATTTTCCTTTTCAAAATAAACCTCTACACCTTTTTCTTTGAGTTTTCTAACAGTTACAAGGCTGTCTACTGTATTTCTCGCAAATCGGCTAACTGACTTTGTAACGATTAAGTCAATTTTGCCATTAAGGGCATCCTCAACCATATGGTTAAAGCCCTCACGTCGCTTTGTGTTAACAGCGGAAATACCGTCGTCCGTATATACAGAAATATACTCCCACTCGGGTTTTTCTTTAATATATTTTGTGTAATAATCAACCTGTGCATTATAACTTGTTTGTTGTTCTTCACTATCGGTTGAAACTCTTGCATAAGCGGCTACACGCCGCCTTGAAATAGATAAAGCTTTATTACCGACATATGAATTAATTGTTGAGGGTATAACTATTACAGAACGTTCTAAGCTTGACATTAAATCTTCCTCCTTTGCTTTATGGCAAGCTCACGGGCAACTTGTTTCATTTCATCCGTCCAACTTTCTTTGCGTGATTTATTTTGCCAGGTCTTTTCTACAACTTTATCATTTTGAAGTTTAAGTCTATCTTTAATAGAATGCTCTTTTTTCTATATTTCCATTATCAGTTTTCTTCATACTGATTTCTAGGTTATTTACCTTATTCGATTCAATTGCAAAAACAGTTTCTCCATTATTTAATTTTCTACTAACTAGTTTCTGATTAATACTTTTAAACTCATACCCTGATGCACTAATTTTTAATAGCTGAAGTTGTTTATCAGGAACAAATCCAAATCTTCCCTTTTTATCTGTAATTTGAACATTAATTTGTGTTAATTCAATTGGATCAAGAATACTAATAAAGGCACCAGATATTGAAGACTTTGTTTCCTCGTCTATTACAATACCCCATCCTCTTTGTTCTTGTTTTTTAAGAATAACTAATATTTGAACTAAGTACAAAAACATGAATATTGCTGTTAAAGGTTGGAAATTAAAAAGTAGCATAAGTGTTGTTGAGAATAGTCCAATATAGAAGATAATATTACTAATTTGAACAAACAACTTACGAAGATTAATTTTTGATACTTTTTTCTTATCAGTTTTAACTAATCCAATATTTTCAGTAATTTGTTCAAAGTTTTGCATAGTTGCATCGTATTGTTTTTCAAATAACACATATGATTGCAAGCTTACTTGAAGAATATATTTAGCAGGATCAACAAGAATACTATATTTTCCATTAATATCACTTACTGTATCTTTAACTATTACTTTAGTTACAGGATTTATTGCTCTTACAAGAGCAAAAGGAACTACATGATTATTATCAGCATCAAATATTAACCCATATCTATTTTTTCGTTTTCGTTTATAGAACCATAGGTAACTAAAGAAGAAATTAGGAATAGATGTAATTGGAGTTGGATATGCTGCTAATACAGCTACTGCTGAAATAGCTAGTGCACTTATTGATTCAATCTGAGTTTCAGGTGCATTAGATATTGTTTTCAAAGCTGGAATTATATTTTGAATAATTGAATTATTTGGTTGGATTACAACTAAATGCATCTCTATTGTTTTAGATACTTCTTTAGTCACACCTAAAACAGTTATTATTTGCTCTGAATTCTTCCCTTTATAGTCAATATTAATTTTGTAATTACCTTCTATAACTTTAATATTTACATTTCCATTTTGGTCAGTAATATATACATTCTCATCGTTAGGAAGTGTAATTATTGCACCTACTAACGGCTTATTATTATCATCTAGTATGGTTAAACTTAATGTATAACCATCTTCCAAAGGTTGATTTGTATTTGATGTGTTATCAACTGGAGGTATAGTTGGCTCGACAGGTGTGTCAATTACAGTTGTCTCTATTTGTTCTTGTTGAATAGTTAGGGTAATTGTTGGAAGTGTAACGATATTACCAACACTATCAGTTGCAGTAATATTTATTTTCCATACTCCGATAGCTAAAGAAGTTTCAAATTTACATTCCCAATTTGAGCTAGAACTAACTAAACAATTTAATGATGGCTTTGCACTACTAGTTGCAAGTATTGATATATTTGATAGTTCTAATGATGGAATACTTCCTTTAAATGTTGGTTTTGCATTTGTAATTGAATATGACTTCTGTATTGAATCTGACTTTATGTTTAAATTTGTAAATGTATCTATCGAATTTAATACAAGAGATGGTGGGGTTTGATCAAATGTAAATGATTTTTGAGTTTCTGCAATATTACCTGCATTATCAAATGCTTGTAGATTTACATTTACTAATCCATCTTTTGGTATACCGTTACTCTCATCTACACCCCAAAGTCCTGAATCTTTAGTAGTTAAATATATTATATTCCCATCTTTCCTAATTAAATATTTTGATCTATCGTATGAATTTACAACACCATCATCAAATGATTCTATATTATCAAGTAAGAAAAAAGAACCATCTGAATTAATTACGTTAAGCCTATACTTAGCAATACTAGATAAAGTATCTATACCTATATGCCATCTATATTCAATTCTACTAGTATTAACAGTTGTATCTAAAGGATACAAAATTGCTAAGTCAATAGGTGGAGTTTTATCATATATTATGTTGTCAGAAAATGTACTAGATACAGTACCTAATGTATTTTTAAATTTAAGATAAACTGTTTTAATTCCTTCTATACTATCTAGATTCCAACTTCTTGTAATATTATATGCCTCATAATTAGCCGCTTGGAAATCAGATCTATTTGAAATCATCATTTGAAGTTGTGATGAATTATCAAAATTATCTGTTGCCGAAATGGTTAGTGTAACTGAATTTGCAGTTGTATAGCTGTCGTTTGAATTAATTATTACACTTCCAATTGGAGCTTCTGTACTTATTACAACTAATCCTATTTGTGAATATGCAGATTCATTCCCTAATATGTCTCTTGATTTAACTCTTGCATACCATGTACCACTTGCTAGTCCTGATGTATGAGTATATGTATTTGAAGTTGTTAAAACATTATTCAACCCACAACTTGTAAATGTATTATTACCACACCAATCAAATATATATGGTGATGTATCAAGTCCACTACCACTAATATCAGTTGATGCACTCCAAACCCAATCGGGGGTACTTGATGCTGTTGGTGAAGTAGTAGAAGGAATACCAGGTATGGTAGGTGCAGTAGTATCAACTTTAAAAGAAATATCTCCTAAATTAGCAACACTCCAGCTTGACTCAATTGCAAAAGGATCTATTGCTTTAACTCTAAGATAGTAACTATCATCAGATAATTCAGGAGATGTAAATGTTCTTGTAGTATTAAGACTAAATGATGATGTATACGATAATTCAGGAGAACTAAAATTCTGATTATTATCTATTTGAATAGTATACTTAATATTTCCTCCATCTGGATCTGTTAAATCAAGACTAAACGTTGGAGTATTATCAGCAGTCCATGATCCATCAGTAAGTGAAGTTGGGGCTAAGTTAAATGGATCATTAGGTTTAGTATTAATATATTGAGAAATTGAATTAAGTGTTTCAATATTTCCATAATTATCTACTGCCCATATCTTAAAATATATTGTATGTTCATTAAATCCATTTATTACTGTTGAAGTTGTCGTTTTGTCTAATAGATTAACATCATTAATGCTATCCCACTTTACAGAAAGTCCTGATTTTGTATCTACATCATTTTGATTTACCCCATACCATATTTCATAATGATTAAAATTAGTTTCAGTAACATAATTCCAAGTTAAAGTTACATTTTTAAATGCACCAGATATGACTGCATTTGAAGCTAAGTTTGTTAATCCAGTTGGAGAAACATTATCAAGAATAAAGGGGTCAGAAATGACTGCTAAACCATCTTGTATAAGGTCGTTTGGAGTTATCCTTATCTTTGTATTAGAAATATCAATATTACTTAAACTACCTGATCCATTTTGTGCTGATCTAGTATCCCAAACAATGGAGAGTGAAATAGGGCCTAAAGAAGTATCTACATTGTTTACTGTTCCTACTTGGAAAGTATATCCATTACTCAAATCAATGGAGCCTGCATTAGGAGTAGCAGATAACAAATATGGGAAATACCAATCTACTCCATTATTTACAGAGTATTCAAATTTGAGTTTTGTTTCATTTAAATCTAAATCAGACACTGAAGTATCAAATGATACATTTCCAGAACCGTTTGTTGACTCAATAATTGAAGTTATAGAGTTAATTAT
>JBAXKR010000082.1:0-4256 GCA_037135235.1 bacterium
TAGCTTTAGCTAAAATCCAACCCATCGACTTTCAGTCGATGGTATGTTGAGTAACTTCCTAAATATTGTATTTGGTGTAAGAACTATTAAGCCTGATGCTGTTGGGATAGATAAGAATAACTTTTTAATAGTAAGTGAAAGAAGTGATAAATATTATGAAATAAACAAATCAATATTATCTTCCCTATCAGGAAAAAGTTTACTTGAATACAAAGGAAAGTTGGAAAGTACATATAGCAACCCCAAAACAGAATGTCATATTTTGTAATTAAAATTTCTTTGATTAATAGAATTAAAAAACAATTCCTTTATTTTTGTAAATGGTAAATCACTCTTGTTTGATATCTTACTTTTTGCATTTTGCCATACATGCTCTATTGGATTATGATCTGGTGCATATGGTGGGAAATTAATTAAATGTAAATCTACTAATTGTTTCTTCTTAGCTAACTCAGCTCTTAGTACTTTTCCTTTATGCCATCTTGCATTATCCCAAATCACACATACTTTTTGATTAGGATATTCTTTCATTAGTACCTTTAACACTCTGATTGTTTCTTGTTGGTTACCTCTCTCTATTGGAAATACTTCGCATCTTCCATTCCTTTGATCTAAAAATCCTAAATAATTCTGATGCTCTTTACTTCTTTCTGTCTTTACAATAGTTCGTTTTCCTTTTACTAACCATGCTCTTCTAATTTCAGATTCAAATTGAAGTCTTGTTTCATCTGCAGTTAATACTACATATTCAGGATCTTCCAACATTGGTTTTATCTCCTTCTTGATTTGCTTTATTCTTTTCTTAATTAACTTCTCATCTCTTTTAGGACTCAATTTATCTGGATACTTTAAACTTAATCCTGAAAATCTTAGTAAATAGTGATAACTTGCATCACTCTCATATACTACTCCAAACTCCGAATTAACATATTCTTTTAACTTTGGAACATCCCAAAACTTTTTTGGTATTCCATATTTATCAGGGGGAAGTCCTACTATTTTCTTTACCTCTTTCTTTTGTTCTCTTGTTAGCTTACTTGCATTCTCATTACCTACCATACCTGAAAATATACTAGATATACGTTTCTTTGAATATTCCTTTATCCAACGATTAATCGTATGTAAGCTTCGCCTAAACATCAAACTTAAGGCTTCTACATTTACCTCCCCATGCTGTGCAAGAATAGCCAAAGATTTACTTCGTATTAACTCTACTGGTGAACGTGCATGATTCTGTAATATCCTAATTTCACTACTGGGCAGTTTTATCCTCTTCATACTTCAAATTATACCAGCATCTTGAATATTCTGTTTTGGGATTGCTATAGTATTCTTCTCAAATCTAGCTTTTAATATCGAAAGAATCTTTTCAGTTTGTTCTTTTGTTAACTTCTTACTAATTTCCATGTTTGACATCATTTTAAGGATAAAAGATAAACTATTACATTTGAGTTATATCTGAGATACAAGTAATTATCTCGCATATTTCCAAGTGGCACTTAATGCCTTAACACCATAAGTTTCCTGAAGATATTTTAAGTATGCAGGGCCATCAATTACTAAGCTAACATCACCAGGATATCCAAAGTTTATCGACTTTAATATTCCTGTTACTTCAACACCCTTTACAAAATTAAAACTTGAGTCTATCTCTTTATTCCAAATACTTACACTTCCTTTAAGCGAATCAATTTCTTGTTGTATTCTTGCACTAGTTACCATACTTTGTGCTCTTGAAGATAGTTGTACTTTAAGTATTTTTCTTTTATATAGTTCTGATACAAAGAAATTACCAGGTATATTCTCTTTAATTACCTCGTATTTTGAGATTTCAGCTTGATTATAATCTATACTTCCATCGACAGATGCAGTCCCAATGACTTTAACACTTGGAGATTCATTACCTTGATTAGATGGTACAGTGGGAGTACCTTCTTGTTGAGATCTATCAACCTCGATTACTATCTTCCCGTTATTACCATTAGGAGCAGGTGTTGAGGTTATCACATTATCTCCAAACAATTTGTTTCTATATTTTTTTGTTGAGTCTACAAATGCTTTAGTGAATATCAAGTTATTACCATCCCCACCTACATATGACTGAATTCCCGTAGGAAGTGCATCTTTCCCATTACCAGTGTACGAAAAGTGATAACCCAAATATTCACCACTTTGGAAAGCATTAGTAAAAGCTCGACCTCCCATTCGTCCATCTGGGAATTTAATACCTACTTCGAACCATACTTGTTTATCACTTAATTCTAATCCCTTTGACTTTGCATATGTTAAAGCCATACTTTGAACTGATTTTGTAACCCAAGATTCTAAAGCTGTATATGTTTCTCTCATTTCCAATGTTTTCTGATCAATTTCAACAGTAGGAGTAACAGTAGCTATAGGACTTTCGGGTTTAATAGTAGCAGTTGCACTAGCACTAGGCCTGATTCTTTCAGCTGTTTGAGTTGGCAAAATATTTGCACTTTCACATGCAGATGTTGAAGCTACAACAAACATAAGAGTAATTGCAACTTTCAATCTTCTTACTCTATTTTCCATTCTTGATGCTTCTACTTGTAAAGGGTTTAACATAATTAGATGTTAAGTAATTAAGATACAACACATTTCAGTATGATTATCTCATATTTTGAATAAATCTTGGAAATCGACTTAATATCAGGATATATTTGTCAGAAGTTAATTGGATCGAAATATGCTGCATCAGTAGATCTACCCTTTGCTAGCATATAATCTCTCATTAATATTGCAGACTTATTCCTAAGCTTAATACTTGGTTCTTCAACTAATTCAATCTTTTCAAAATATTTTTTAAATTTAGGATTAGCTTTAAGCATTTTAATCCCCGGCCTATACCTATCCCCACATGCGTATACAATTCTTTTAATATTTGTTCGAGCTATGAAGAAAGCACATCCACTACAAGGTTCCATTGAGGAATATATTGTATACTTTTCCTTTGAATCCTTATCTAAAAGACACTTACCTCCCTTTCTTATACAAAGCATTTCAGCATGTGCTGTTGCGTCAGGAGTACTAAACACTTTGTTCCCATATTCTGCAATAACCGTTCCTTTAGAATCCACAATCAAGCTTCCACAAGGATAATTCTTGTTCTTTAAAGACTCACTTGCTAGTTCAATTGTTTTTTCAAGAAACTTTTTGTTTATTTTTATACTCATTTAATAATTTGTTTATTCACACCTATTCCATTTGGCAAAGCAATAATAGGAGTCCTTTCATCATTTTCCCAATCATAAGATGAGCCTGAACTTCCGATTTTATTAATTAGTAGTACAGAAGCAATTTCTTTAGAGTCGCAACTAGTATAAACTGTGTTATTAGAATTATATGTTCCTATATGCATATTAAACAAACCACCTATTTTTGCTAAAAAAAGTGGGAAAGCAAGTTTAAGAACTTGCCTAGCATCCGTTGGATGAATTCCATATTCAAATATTTCTTCTATTTGTGCTTTTTAAATACCATGATTTACTACCATAGGGAAAATTACCCTATTACCGTCAATCCTGTAATTAAGGGATTTCCTTTCTAATAGCTTAACTAAAACTTCGCTTGCACCCTCAGAAACTTGGGGTAATGGTGTTGCTGTTTCAGGAGTAGTCGAGCTTGCTAAGTCGTCAGGACGAGAAGAAGGGAACGGGAAATAACATCCAAATTCACATCCTAGAAATAATTCCTTTGTGTAATAATAATATATATTTAACCATTCTGAGGTTTATATGGAGCTATAAGAATAGGATCGTCTTCTTTTGGATACCAATTTAAGGTTATACGTGAACTTCCTTCTTGTCTAACAAGGCTCACTGACCTAATATCGTTATTGTAAAGTGAACGATCACTTGTAAGACGATCAATACGACCTACTTTCAAAACACGATTCCATAAAGAATATGCTAATAGTAATGGCGCAGTCACCCGTAGAATTTGTTCTCCATCAGTTGGATTAATACCATTTTCAAATAAATATCCTACATCTTCTCTTGTAATATCAGGTTCCGCTGATACAAGGAAATTATCTCTCCCACCAATTGATCTAAAAGAGAGTGATCCCAAAGACATAAGCCTAACTAATAAAGATTTTGCACCTTCAGACACCTTTGCCAATGTTATTGGATTTTCAGAAGTCGTTAAGTTATCAAACCTTGGAGAGATATCCAAAGAAGTGTCAAAATAGTAACCCATGTTACGTTCTTGAGGATTAAGCATTTAATCTGTAG
>JBAXKR010000083.1:0-4214 GCA_037135235.1 bacterium
CATATATCGTAATCCATATAGACTTAAACTTAAGCCAATTGTAATCGAATTTAGAAAATATAAAATATAGGATTAAACCGACAATTAAGAATACAATTTGTTTATCAAAAGCATCTTTGCCTGTATCAATTGTTACTGATTTGAATGTGTTTGAGTAAACTGTTAATATCCCAATAATATTCAAAGCAATTACTATTATCGTTAATTTCCAGTCGTGGTTTTGAAAGAATCGGTATATTAATTTCATGTTCAATTTTGCTAACTCAGATGATTATAAACCAAAGAGCAACAAATATTTATAAAAAGCTTACTAATACATATCCTAATCTAAAATCTTCATTAGATTTTAAAACTTCAAGTGAAGTTTTTGCAGCTGTAATTCTATCAGCACAGTGTACTGATAAAAGAGTAAATATAGTTACTAAAAATCTATTTAAGAAGTATAGGACATTTGAAGACTATGCAAATTCAGATATTGATGAACTAAAAAAAATCATTCATTCAACTGGTTTTTACAATGCTAAAGCAAAAGCGTTAAAGCTTGGAGCTAAAAGGATTGTTGAAGAATATGATTCAAAGCTTCCAAGTACAACAGTGAAACTCATAACTATTTCTGGAATAGGTAAAAAGGTTGCCAATGTAATACTTTCTGAGTGGTATAGAAAGAATGAAGGTATTGCAGTAGATACTCATAATAAGAGATTAGCAATAAGAATTGGCCTAACAAGTGAAATAGACATAAAGAAGGCTAACACTGTTAAGATTGAAACAGATTTAAAGAAACTATTTTCAAAGAAGAACTGGAATAAGGTATCATTAGCCTTTATTGAGCATGGAAGACAAGTGTGTTTAGCAAGGAAACCTCAGTGTGAAAAATGTGTTATCAACAAGTATTGTGATTACTATAATTCTCTAAATAAATAGTTTGCTAGAATATTTAGCCTCAAGTAGGTATAATAGAAATTAGTTCTTTTAAAATACATATCGCCGAGGTAGCTCAGTGGTAGAGCGCCGCCCTGAAGAGGCGGGCGTCGCCGGTTCAATCCCGGCCCTCGGCATATTATTTTTTAGTGATTTTCTATGCAAACTAGTCCAGAAGTGTCCGTAGTAGTTGAAAAATCTTCTTCTTCAAGTTATACAGTGGAAGTAGGTGTTTTTTGTAAGGCTGCTGGAATGTATATGATTGATGGTGAACTTGTAAATGCAGCAGATGCTGCAGCTATTAGTGGGAATACTAGAATAACTGATCGAAATGGTGAAACAAGAAGAACAAAATCTAGTATGTCGAATGGTGAATAAGATATATGGTATGCGAAAGTAGTTCAATTGGTAGAACGCTTCCTTGCCAAGGAAGAGGTCGCGGGTTCGAGTCCCGTCTTTCGCTCCAATATTTCGATATAGTTCAGTTATTTCTCATCTCCATAAATCCTTTTAGAATGTAATCTTTAACATTTGGAGGAAAGTCATAATTATCAACTTCTTCTATACTTATCCATTTGATATCAATTGTATCTTCAAGTGCTTTTGGCTTTCCTGACTTCCATTTTGTAAGAAACATAATAGCAACAACATGTGTACCATTAGCTTTAACAAATGTGTTATTGCATATCATTTGCATTTTATCTTGAACTTTTACACCTGTTTCTTCCATAACCTCTTTCTTAATGTTTAGTTCAAGAATGTTCCAAACATCTCCTTTTGTTTCTTCAACTTTACCTCCAGGTATTGTCCACCTACCTGGCATATGTTCTTCCTCAAAACTCCTTTGAGAAATTAATATTTTATTATCCTTTGAAACTATTGCATTTACTAATACTTGATAAAGTGGTGTACTCATAATAATGCCATAATAGGTATTGTTTAATTATATCAAACTGTCTATTTAAGTAATTCTTGAGATTTATCTAGCTTTAGTTGTAGAATATGAAGGTCTTAACAAGGACTATATTTTTTATTCACATTTTATGGCAAATATTCCATCATTAAGTGAGTCATATCTTCCACATATTCCAAATTTGCAGCACACACTACCAACTCATGATGAAAATGGGAATGTAAATATGTTAGTTGAAATTCCTCAAGGATCTATTAATAAATATGAGTATGTAACAGAAGCTGGAGTTATTAAATTGGATAGGGTTCTTTACGAAATGATTCCATATCCTATAGAATATGGACTAATTCCACAAACATGGGATGAAGATGGCGATCTTCTTGATGTAATGTGTTTGATTACTTACCCTACATTTTCTGGTTGTCTAATTTCAGGAAGAGTAATTGGTGTTATGAAAATGAATGATGGTGGAGAAGTAGATGACAAAATAGTTGTAGTTCCTGCAGATGATATGAGGTTTAATCATATTAAATCAATTGAAGATGTCTCAAAAGGAAGAAAAGATGAGATTCAATTCTTCTGGGAACACTACAAGAAATTACAATACGATTACAAAGGAACTCCAGAAAAGAAAACTAGAGTAGATGGGTGGTTTGGAGTGGAAGAAGCTGTAAAAGTAATTGAAAAATGTCAAAAGTCATACTTAAAGAAATATCCTAAAGGAATTTAAGTGCAACCAATCTTGATTTCATATAATATAGTATATGTTCAAGATTACTTTTTGATTGTTACTTAAATGAAAAAAGGAGTATTTGTAATATTAGTGTTAGCTATAGTTGTGGTTATAGGTGTCACGGTAATATTCTTCATGTCCTCGAAGCCTAATGATAAACCCCTTTATGATTATGTTTCAGAAGGAATTAAGTTTCTTGAAACAAAAGAATATTCAAATGCTTCTTTAAGCTTTAAAAAAGCAATTAATCAAAATTCTTCTGATTCTAATGCCTAC
Organism: bacterium; assembly: GCA_037135235.1. GTDB lineage: Bacteria > Patescibacteriota > Dojkabacteria > JBAXKR01 > JBAXKR01. The sequence continues at coordinate 2,844 of JBAXKR010000083.1, forward strand.
ATTGAATTATCTAATATATATATTCAAAAGAATGATTACAATTTAGCAATTGATTTGTTAAAACCAGTTGCAGATAAGCTAGAGAATAGCTCAAGTTTGTACTATCAGTTAGCGAGTATATATTTTAAGTTAAAGTCATATGATAAAGCAGAGGAGTATCTATTAAAGATTGCCCCTGAATATGTAGTTCCAAATGATTTAAGGCTTGGAAGAACTGGAGATATATCATCTAAGGATGTTGTTAAACTTTTTTCTTCGACATTAAATGCAAAGGATAAAAATGATGAATCAAAAAAGCTTATTGAGACATATTTAGAAAATTCTAAATCAACAGATGCTTACTTGAATATTATTGCAAGTTTACTAAACTATGCAAGCTTAGATACTTCAAACAGTTACTATTCTAGAGTTGTAAGCTTTGATGAAACTGATGGTGTTGAAATACTAAAAAAAGCATCTGATGAATTAAAATCTACACTTGATAAAACAAAAGCAGATACTAAAGGAGAACTTGCTGATACGAACAAAGCAAACATAGCAAGACTATTAATTCAGTTTAATTTTAATACACCAGGAATAAATATCATAAGTGATGTTATATCTAGAAACTTAGAGTTTGACTTGCTGTATCAACTTCGAGGAATTGGATATTATCAAAAAGCTGATTTAGATAAAGCATTAATAGATTTGGAAAAATCAAATAGCTTAAATCCTACAAGTGAAGAAACCTTAATATATTTAGCAAGACTTTATGATCAAAAGAGTAATGTTCAAAAATCTATTGAAACATTTGAACAAGCAGTAAGTCTTTATCCAAATAATGAATTTAGTCTTCATGATTACGCAAAAATGCTATATAAAGATGAAATGTATTCAAAATCTGTAATTCAATACTTAAAATTGATTGCAAAGAATACAAGTAAGTTAAGTGAATATAGAATTGAACTTGCTAAAATATATCTAGATAAAGTTGCCAATTATGACGAGATTTTAGTTATTGTAAATGAACTTCAAAATAAATGGGGGGGATATAAAGACTCACTTCCAGAAGTGAAAGCTGATATTAATACACTTGATACTTGGGCTAGATATAATAAAGAGTTAACAACAAAACCGGAATTAATAAATCTTGATACATATATAGCTAATATAAATAAATCTTTAGAATTAGATCCTACGAATGTAAGGGCAAATTTCTATTTAGGCGAGCTATACGTATTGAAAAAAGACTTTGTTAAAGGTAAATCATATTTAGAAAAATCAATTGATTATGATCTACAAAATGAGTTTACATCCGAAGCTAATAATATTATTGAAACAAAAATTAAATAAACTCAAAAACCTGCCAAAGCTATTACTTCTCAAAAAGAT
>JBAXKR010000084.1:0-4141 GCA_037135235.1 bacterium
CTATATGGAAGGGGATCAAGTGATATGAAGTCAGCAGCTGCTGTTGAGATCATTGTTTTTAAGGAATTAGCAAATATCCTAAATTATCCAATAGCTCTTCAATTAGTAACAGATGAAGAAATTGGAGGATTTAATGGAACAAAGTATCAAATAGAACAAGGAGTCAAAACTGATCTTTGTATTGTTGGTGAACCAACAAATCTTATGATTAATAATGAATCAAAGGGAGTTATGCAATTGAAGCTTACATCTAAAGGAATATCAGCTCATTCTGCAAAACTTTGGGAAGGAAATAATGCCATTTGGGAAATGTATAACTTTCTGAATAGGCTTAATAAAATTTATCCAAGACTAAGTAAATCAAAATGGAAAACATCAATTAATCTAGCGAAAATTTCTACTACTAATACTGCTAATAATATGGTTCCAAATGAGTGTGAAGCAATACTTGATATTAGGTATATTTCAGTGGATAAAAATATTGATAATGAGATTAAAAATATTCTTCCTAGTAATTTTACTATGCAAATATTACTTAAGGATCCAATGCAATATAGTGAAAGAAATACAAAGGATATGACTACTTTATGCAATTCCTTCAAAAGGAATGGTGTTACTCCAAAATTTTCAAAAGCTCATTTTGCGACTGACCTTCGTCATTATACAAAACTTGGATATATGGCATATTCATTAGGCCCGATTGGTAATGGATTACATACAGAAAATGAATGGGTAAATATAGAAAGTACACACCTATATTACAAAATCCTTTGCGATTTTTTGAAGAACATAAATGCCTAGAATAGGAAATGGTTAATTAATACTAGGTCTCAGGATAAGCTTTTTGAAATGTATGTCCTAAAGACATTAGTAAGTCTTCTCTCCACATTGGTGCAAATAACTGCATTCCAATTGGAAGTTTTGAACAAACTTTACCTTCAAAATCTACGTCTTGTTTTCTAGGAGTTATAGCTTTGTATCCTGCGTTAATTGAAAGTCCTGGCATACCTGTAAGGTTTGCTGTTACTGTAAATATATCTGCAAGATACATCTTAAGTGGATCGTTAACCTTTTCTCCAATATCCCAAGCAACAGTTGGAGAAGTTGGTGTTAGTATTACATCGACTTTTTTGTATACCTCATCAAAATCTTTCTTTATTAAACTTCTAACTTGCATAGCTTTCTTGTAATACTGATCAGAGTATCCTTTAGAAAGTGCAAATGTCCCTATTATTATTCTTCTTTTTACTTCATCTTCAAGTACTGCTCTAGAATTTTTAATGTATTCATTAATATCTTTTGAATTTTCGTCAGAATTCCCATATCTAAATCCATCATATCTTCCCATGTTTGAACTTATCTCAGATGGAACTATTAAATAGTAAACTGGAAGTGCATATTCAGTATGAGGTAATGAGACTTCTTCAATAGTACAACCAAGCTTTTCATATTTCTTAGCAGCTTCAAGTACAGCATTCTTAACATCAATATCCATACCATCAATAAAGTATTCTTTTGGTAAACCAATTTTTAATCCTTTAATATCTTTGCTAATCGCTTCAACAAAACTATAGTCATTTTCAGGTTTTTTAGTAGTTGAATCTTTAGGGTCAAAGCCTTTAATAAGGTCTTCTACAATTGCAATATCTTCAACAGTATTTGCAAGTATTCCAGGAGTATCTAAAGAACTTGCCATAGCTATAAGTCCATATCTTGAGTTTCTACCATATGTAAGCTTAAGACCAGATAATCCTGTAAGGGAAGCTGGTTGCCTTATTGATCCACCTGTATCAGTTCCAATTGAAAATAGTGATAATCCAGCTTTAACACTAGAAGCTGAACCTGAGCTTGAACCTCCTGGAACTTTACTTATACAAACAGGATTTTTAGTAGGTCCATAACCTGAATTCTCACCTGAACCTCCAAATGCAAATGGATCACAATTATTTTTCCCAATTAATATTCCACCGTTATCTATAAGCTTTTGATAAACAGTTGCACTATATTCAGGAACATAGTTTTCTAACATCTTTGAACCAGCTGTTGTCCTTATTCCCTTAGTAGATATTACATCTTTAATACTCATAGGAATTCCATCAATAGGGGATGACACTTTATTCTCTTTTCTTCTTTTATCACTTTCATTACTTAATTCCTGAGCTTTCTCTTTTGTAATTGTAGTAAAGCAGTTTAACTCCTGATTATATTTCTCACTTAACTGAATTATGTTATTTGTAATTTCACTTGAAGTTACTTTCCCATTACTTAATGCATCACTTACTTGTTTTAATGTTTTATACATATTTTCCATATATTCTAAGTAGCTTTACCAAGTACAGATTTAACTTTTAAATAACCATTCTTTACTTTTTTTGAGTTTTTAAGATAGTTACTATTACTTTCGATTACAATATCTTCCCTCATTCGATTTACTTCTGGAAAACTTAAAAATTCTATTCCATCTGTATTTACATCTTTAAGTTTCTCAAACATTTCAAATACCTGAGTTAGTTGAGACTGGAATTTAGATAATTCTTCTGAGGTTAAATTTAACTTTGATAAGTCAGCAAGTTTTGATAAATCTGAATTTGTTAATTTCATTTTCAAATATTACCTTTAATAACAGAAAATTGAAAGAACAAAGAAATATAGAGATTATAAAACCTCTACTACTTTTTGATTCTTTTTAGAAAATGGAGATCTTTTGTAATTAACTTTACCAGTTGTAACTGAAAAAATTGTAAAGTCTCTACTTAACATAGTTCCTTTACCTGGTTTAATTACCGTTCCTTTTTGTCTTAGGATAATATTACCTGGAATCACTTCTTGTCCAGCTGACTTCTTAATACCAAGTCTTTTACCTGTTGGGTTTTTATGTTGTCTTACTCCGCCACCTGCTGCTTTTTTATGTGCCATGTTAAGTTACTACTTACTTAATATTAATTGATTCTATGAGAATATTAGACTTTTGCTGTCTATGTCCAATTGTCTTTCTATATCTTGATTTTGCTTTAAATGTTGAAACAACAATTTTCTTGTCTTTAAAGTTATCAATTCTTTTACCTTTTACTGATGCTCCTACAATATATGGTGCTCCGAATGTTGTCTTTCCACCATTTACAAACATAAGTACTTTATCAAATACTAAAGCATCTTCGTGTTGAAGATCTACTACAATCTTTTCTCCTTCATAAACCTTTTCTTGTTGATTATTGATCTCTACTATAGCGAATTTAGATTTGTCAATTTTAGCTTTCTCTAAAGTAGTTGCCTTTTTTACAGCTGGTTTTGTTACCTTTTCACTTTCTGAAGAAACTTTTTTAGTGTCCTTTTTGATAACACTTGCTTTAATAACCTTTTTTACTTCTTTTTTCTCTGTTTTTTCCATTTGATTTTATACAAAATACTATTAAACCCTTCTCCAGGGACTCTTTGATGTTAGCACCACTTTGCTTTGTAAGTCAACCTTTTTAGCTCTATTTGAGATAGATTGTACTATACCAAGCCCAATTAAGTTAATAACTAGAGTAGTTCCACCATAGCTTAAGAACGGAAGTGGTACTCCAGTGTTAACAATAAGGCCTAAATTGGTACTAATACTAGCCCAAGTGTGAATAATCAGCGATATACCTATTCCTAAAGTATATATTCTTGCAAATGTATTTTCTGCATTTCTTGATATTTGAAATATCCTTATGAATAAAAGTACAAATAGTGATATTAGTAACATTACACCTGTAAATCCAAACTCTTCTGCAAAGCCAGTAAATGCAAAATCAGTGTATTCAAATGGGACTTTATCTCCCCCTAGTAAATATCCTTTTCCAAATAGTCTTCCAGAACCAATTGCACTGGTTGCTCTATTTAACTGATAAAGTGCATCTTTATTCTCAGAGACTGCTATTTCAGGGTTAATGTATGAAATAATTCTATTCTTTTGGTAATCCTTTAGTATATTACTATTCCAAAATGCATTAATAATAGGAAATACTGATAAACCAATAATAATAGCTACTAATATGTAGTACCACTTAACCCTATTTAGAATATTAACTAATAATATCAAAGCAACACTTACTACAATTAACAATATATCAATGTTTTCAAAATATAATGCTTTAAATTTCAATACATCATATAT
>JBAXKR010000085.1:0-4116 GCA_037135235.1 bacterium
GTGGATTCGAAAGTTCAAAGGCTAGATTTAACAAATTAAATCTTTCAAAATGAATTTTATCTTCTATCACCCCTTTTTTCAAAAAGTATTCTTTGAGAGATAAAACTATCTCCTTGTTCCCACAAATATATACTGACGTATTTGACCAATTTAAAGAAAGCTTAGAAAGACCAACCGTAACTCTTCCTTTATTACCAGTGTACTTAGGACTATCTTCTCTTGATAACCAAAGTTCATAATTAATAATTCCATCAAATTGATGTTTTTTAAACTCTTCTTCATAAACCACATCTTTTTGGAATCTAAATCCTTCAAAAACATAAATCTTTGGTAACTCATTTAATACTCCATTAGTTTTCTCAAAGGCAATCATATCTATTACTGATTTAACTGGAGCTATACCTGTTCCAGTTCCAATCATAACAACATTCTCAACTTTATCATTTACATATATAAACCTTCCAAATGGACATTTAAAAGATATTTCATCACCTAGATTCAAAGCTTTAAAATACTCAGATGCTTTTCCTCCTTCGTAATATCCAATAACTAATTCAAACCACATTTTGTTATTTGGAGACGATGCTATTGAATATGCTCTTGCCACCTTATTCGGAAGTATTATGTTTATAAATTGTCCGGCTTCAAATTCAATCTCAGTCATATCAACCAAATTGAATTCCATTTTAATAATACTATCTGATACCCAAACTTTTTTTGAAAGTTTTGCTTTGTAATCCTTAATCATCTTAAGAGTGTAAAAAGTAAAATTCGAAGATAATTCTACCAGAAAACGAAGATTAAGATGTTTCTTTGTCTACTATATCCTTAGCAGACTGATAGCTATTATTTGTATTACTACTTTCTTGTTTTACTTCATCTCCACTTGGTTCAAATGCAGCACCAAAGCCATTTACGCCTCTTTGATCCCCAACTTGCTTTCCTATTTGTACAGCTGCATCAGCTAGCTCAGAAGCATTTTTTAATTGTTCTTTATAGTCTATGACATTTAGTGATGAGATTTTATTCTCCATCTCCTTAAGCTCTGTTGGATTTGTAGTTATGAGGTTATGCTCATTTCTTGAAGCAATAACTTGAATACCAACATGATTTGCACCAGCAAAAAACAATCCTTCTCCAACACCTGCTGATAGTAGATAGTTTCTTTCTCCATCTGAGAGATAGAAGGCCTTTTGTACCTTATCAATAGCTGAAGGAGATTGTTTAAGTAGTATTTGCATAGATGAGTTACTCACAACGGCTCTACCATAGTCGTTATTTAAAAAGTCATCAACATCTTGAGTAATAGTAGTTAAACCTAAGAAATATTTTCTAGCTCTTTTTGCAATAGAATATACAAATTTAGCTGCATCTGGATATTGCATCATCCACCAAGCTTCATCAATGATTAAAATTCTTTTTCTTCTATCTTTCTTAATCTTTGTCCACACAAAATCAAGCATCATATACATAGCAATAGCTCTAAGATCATCAGGAAGATCACGAATACTAAACACAGTAAATGTATTTTTTAATTGGACTGTTGATCTTCTGTCAAATATACCTGATGCACTTCCTTTAATATACCTTTCAAGTCTTTCAGCAAGTGATCTAGCCTCAACTTCTGACATAGCTATTAATATCTTATACAAATCTTCCATTAGTGGTGATTCACGAGTATGAGTAGCTGGATCAGGTGTGATTCCCTTCTCTTTATATGTCAAAATTAATGCTCTATCAAGAATAGCTGCTTCTTGAGGAGTTAGATTTCCTCCAACCATGATTTTAATTAATCCACTTAATGATAATATCTTTAATCTTAATTCATCTTCACCTTCTTGATATAGTCCTGAAAGCTCAAATGGATTTAATTTTTTATCTCCATCTTGAGTAAATGAAATATATTCTCCACCAATAGAATCACAAAGTTTTGAATATTCTTTTTCTGGATCGATAATAATTACATCGACACCAAACATAAGGCTTCTAACTGCTTCAAGTTTAACAAGGTATGATTTACCAGCACCAGATGTTGCGAAGATAACACAATTTGCATTCTCTAGAATAAATCTATCAAAGACAACTAAACTTTTATTATGTTTATTAATACCATACAAAACACCTTGATCCATTGTTAAGTTAGTACTAACAAATGGGAAAGTTGTCGCAAGTGATGTTGTATCCATATTCCTTGTTAGATAAAGTTTATCTAAACAAAGTGGAAGAGTACTTTGAAAGCCTGATTCTTGTTGAAGAGTTGCTGGTTTAATAATAACTCCAATAGTAGCAAGTGATGATTCTACATTTTTAGATATCTTTTCTAATTGTTTAAGTGAGTCTGCTCTAATAGTTATATACATAGAAAAATGAAAGAATTTCTCAGTTCCTTTTGCAAGTTGTTCTTGCAAAATATTAGCATCGTCAAGTGCAACTTTTACATAAGGATCAATAACTTTACCAGCCTCAAGATCAATATTTAGAGTTGCCTCCATTTCACCAATCTTCCTTCTCAATTTTTGAAGAATCAAAGCACTATCAATTGGATAGTAAAAGGTACTTATATCCAAAGGATATTCAAAGTTAATAAGGGGGGAAAGCCAATTTGCTCCTACAAATTTAGGATAAGAAGTAGCAAATAGAGTTCTGAAGTATTTAGTACCTATCAAAAGATGGTTAAAATCGACCTCAATAGCTGCTGGAGCGATTACATCTTTGATTTCTACTAATCCTTCACTAAATTTCCTGATAGCGTCTTGTTCAGATTCTATCTCTATATTATCTACTCTAACGCTTTTAGAAATAGTCTTGGAACCAGCAGGAGTATCTAACTGATTTTTAGTATCTTTTTGTGTATTTGGTTTTGAACCACCAAAAATTGATAAAGGGTTAAACATTATTATCTATATTATTAGTACTATTTAAATTATTCTCTATTAAATCTTCTAATTGTTCAGTCTTCAAACTCGGTTGAATTATAGAAGCTTGAATTTCACTAGCTTTAATTTGTAACTTCTGGAGTCCAGGAGTATCTGGATTATAGCTAGAGTAAAACAATTTAATTAACTCATCAGTATCTAATTGTCTTGCAAATATATTCATTCTTTGAAGTTGCTTTATTAAATGATCACGTCTTGGAATAAGGATTCCAGTAGCTCTATCAACAATAGGGACTATATTAATTATTTTTTCTTCTTTACCAAATAATTGTTTAAATGGATTTGTCTTCATTACACTAGTTGCAAGACTAGAAATGATAATAAAGAATCTTTTATCAAGAACCTCATTATTAACTGTAAGATTTTTGATAAACTCAATATAGATTTCCATTTGTCTTTTTAATGCATTGTTTTTCTGTTTTCTACCTTCTTCTCTTAGTAATTCAATATATTTTGTTACATCTGTTCTTTCAGTTCTAACCAAGATCTGCATATAGAAATTTAAGGAGTTGATTAGTTGAGCAAATGCTAATATCTTTGCCTCTTGTTCTTTTTCACTAAGCAAATCAAAATTGACAGCAGTAGTTTCAAGAATTAAAGAAACCTGACCATTCTTACATACCACTAAACTATCTCTGATATCTTCGATATCAAGATGTTCTTGAGTTGTTGTTTGTAAATTACCTAATAGATTCATATTTTATTACTATACTGTTAATTTGCATAAATTTCCATTGCTTTCGATTCTTTGCCATCTAGGCTGAAATCAACACTATCAAATTTCAAATCACCTTTTGAAACTTCAAGTGTATAGTCACCATTTTGTAAAGCTGTTGTTGTAACAAATTTTCCTAAATTAGTACTCCTCATTGCTCTAACTGGATGAAGCTTACTATCTTTAATTATTAAAGTTGCATTAGGTACAAGTTTTCCTTCTGAGTCTTTTACTACCCCTTCTATTATATTTGCTACTTTTGTTGCTAATTCCTTAAATTCATTCGTAGAATCATCTAATTTTGCTACATTAGGAATAGCCCTTTCAACATTTTCTACTATTACAGGAGGCTTCTCTTTTACTCTTAGGGTATTTATCATATTATTTTGTTCTTCAAGTTGAGCTCTTAATTTCTTAACATATTCACTATTTGATTCCGGTTCATCAGCCGGAATACTTTTAATT
>JBAXKR010000086.1:0-4085 GCA_037135235.1 bacterium
ATCACTTGATAAATCATTTTGACTTACCTCACTTGTATATCCAATTACATGTGCAAGTAAATCACTATATGGATACTTACGTCTAAAATTAGTTTCAACAATTACTCCAGGAAGCTCTTTTTGATTTGAAATTATTGACAATACTTCATCCCTATCAATAGAATTAAGTAATGTAATATCTTTGTAAAGTAGTCTGTTATTATCCTTATCTCTTGTTTTAGTAATGTAAGAATCAAAAAGCTCAGTTTCAGGATTGTTAGTAAAGAGAGCAATTTTAGATATTATTTCTTTTTCAAGAGATTGACCAAATTGACTATTATCAATTATTAACTTATATGAAGGCTCATCATAGGCAAGTAATATTCCGTTTCGATCAAATATTCTTCCCCTTTGTGCATCTAGTGTTTTATTATTAATTCCTGAGATCTCGGATAATCTTAAATTTGAAGCTCCATTTACTATTTGAAAGTCTATTATCTTAAGAACAATAGGGATAAAGAAAACTATTATTAGCAGTAAATACAGATATGATTTGTTATTTTTGCTTATTTCTTGCATATTTAATGAGATCTTGGAATTTCTAATCTATTTTTCCTTTTACTATTAAGCAAATTCAAAAGTAAAATTGTAATTAAAGTATTTATTACAAACGAAAGGAGAATAATCACAATATTATCAATATAAAATTTCTGGTTTATTATTAGATACAACAACTCAAATACGTAAAACACCAATGTAACAACAACTAAATCACCCAAGTTAACTAATTTTAAATTTCTTTTAGTAATTAGTTTAAATAGAGTTTCAGAAATTATGAATGTTACGCTATATTGTAAAATGACTAATCCAATTGATTTTGTTATGTCAATAAGCCCAAACCCTAATAATAATAAAGATATAAGTATAGAATTTACCAAATCAAACTTCTCATACATTAATAGAACAAGTATTAACACTACATTAAGCATTGAAAATGGGTATATTTTCAATATAGTTGAATGTAGCAATAGAGATATTAATATTATTATAAATATAAATACTTTTGACATATATTATTTTATTACAAACACTTTTTGTAATTTAACGAAATCCAAATATTTATTCACTTCAGCCTCCAAATTAAAATTATTAACTGACTTTTCTGTTTTTACAACAGTACCTACAAGAAGCCCATAAGGAAATGGGCTATTTAAACCACTAGTGATTATTTGATCTCCTTCTTTTATTTGTTCTTCAGGAAGAATTAATGTCATCAATAGTCTATTTTTTTTGTCATTTGTAAGTACACCTTTAGCAAAGCCTTGAATACTTTCTACAGCTAGATTTGTGTTTTTTGAAGTAATTAATTCAACTTCTGAAGTATTACTAGATACATTTGTAACAATTCCTACTGCATACTTTCCTGAAACAACCACATCTCCCTTAGCAATTTGGTTATCTACCCCTGTATCTATTACTATATATTCAGGGAAATTGTAATCAGAGAAATTTATTATATTAGTTTCAACAAGTTTTTTATTAACTTCCAATTTCAATCCAAGTTGATTTCTTAATATTTCATTTTCTTTGATTACGTTATCTGACTTTAGTTGTAATTCCCTATATGCAGTTATTTGCGATTCTAGTTGATCCACTTTTGATTTATACATATTTAGATTAGATATAGTCTCCTCAAACGAAATAATTTGTTGATTCACATTTACAATACTTTTATTAATTGGGGTCATTAAAGAATCATAAGCAGATTTAGCCCCATTTAAAAAGCCGAATCTATCAAAAAATAACATCAAAATTGCGAATATTATCAGAAAGATTAAATATCGATTTTTTATAGTGGAGTTCTTTTTCATCTCAGTTGTAATTTTAGATCAATTCACTCTCGTCTGCTTGAATTTGATTAAATAACTCGATTTGATCCAATACCATAGTACAACCTTTAACAACACAAGTAATAGGATCTCCTGCAATTACGATTGGAGTATTTAATTTACTTTCAAAAAACTTATCAATTCCCCAAAGCATTGATCCTCCACCTGCCATCATGATTCCCCTATCTAGTAAATCAGAAAGTATTTCAGGAGGGGATTTTTCAATAGCTTCTTTTGCTGCTTCAGCAATAACTTCAAGTACTTTAAGAAGTGCTTCTCTAATTTCAACACTACTAACTTCAATAGTCCTTGGTAATCCTGTTACTAAATCTCTTCCTCTTAGTTCTGATTTTTGCTCCTTTTCAAGAGGCCATGCTGAACCTATTCTTATCTTAATATCCTCTGCAGTTCTTTCACCTATTAATAGTCCGTATTTATTCTTAACATGACTAATAATTTCAAGGTCCATTTCATCACCTGCTATTCTAATTGTATTGTCCACAACAATTCCCCCCAAAGAAATGACAGCAATATCTGATGTCCCTCCACCAATATCAATAATCATACTTCCTGTGGCTTCATTAATTGGAAGTCCTGCACCAATTGCAGCTGCCATAGGTTCTTCTATTGTATATGCAGCTCTTGCTCCTGCTGAAATAGCTGCATCTTTAACAGCCTTTGCTTCTACTTCACTAATTGCAGATGGAATCCCTATAACCACTCTAGGGCGAGGAATTTTAAATGATTTTGTATTTACGTGAACTTTTTCAATAAAGTATCTAAGCATAGCTTCAGTAGTATCAAAATCTGTTATTACTCCATCTCGAAGAGGACGAATCGCAACAACATTTGCAGGTGTTCTTCCAACCATTTTTTTAGCTTCATTACCTACAGCAAGTACTTGATTATTATTTTTATTAAGTGCAACAACAGAAGGCTCATGAGCTACTATACCTATTCCTTTCACACTTACTAAAGTGCTGGAAGTACCTAGGTCTATTCCGACATCAAGAGTTAATGATTTTAGAATACGATCTATAATATTCATTGTGTAATCCCTATATCATAGGCATGAGGCTTTAGCAAGAAATATATATTTGAAGATTTGAAAAGATTATTTCTACAAATTAAGACTTAGCAATAGATTGCTTAAGTTTTTTGTAGTATTTCATTGAAATATATACGGTTTTAGGAGTTCCGTCTTCAACAATCTTAAGTTTTCTAAGATTTGGTTTCCAATTTCTTTTAGTTGCAGGAGCTCTATATGCCCATCCTCCACCATATTGATGCTTTCTGCTATTTCCAAAAGATGTAGTTTTTCCTGAAATGTAACAAGTTTTTCCCATAATTTAGATTCAAATTTAACTTACAAAGTAAAGAGATTCTATAATAAATACCTAGTAATAAGCAAGCGAATTAGGAAAAATTACCTTTCTATTCTCTATTAAATAAAAAGAGAGTAAAATTTCAAGAAATAGTTATTACCTCTTCATTATATAATTATGAATAAAATTCTACTAGGTTTAATCATGGGAATTTGTTTTGGAACGTTCGCCATCTTAACAATGATTCCAATGCCTGAAAAGGATATACAGAAAAAGAAACAAGCAATGTTAGGAGCATTTATAGAGAGATTTATGATAGGTTTTTTGATCCCAAATGTTGATTTAGGAATGAATTATGCTCTTTCTGGGCTAATTATTAGCTTAGGAATAAGTCTTGGATCTGCAGTAATTACTAAGGCCTATGTGCCAATATTAATAATAGGGGCTATAGGAGGAATAGTTATTGGATTGATATCAAATTCAGTCATCATAAAATGAAAGAATATTCAAAATATTTAGTAAATAAATCACCAGAAGTTTCAGTATTGTTAGATAAATTGTTTCTAATTCTTGATGAGATTACAAAAAAGGATTATGTAGTTGAAAGAAAAGTTACTTCTTTACATATAGTAAAAGGAAAGGCCTTTCTGGGCATACATTTTTTAAAAGATACTTTAAGAATAAACATAGTTCTTGAACATGCAATTTCAATGCCAAACCTATATAAATCAGAGCTAATTTCAAAGAATCGATTCCATAATAGAGTTGACCTTTCGGATCCAAAAGACCTTAACAAAGAGGTAATTGGTTACATTAAAGAGGCTTATAACTTGAAATAATAATCAGCTTATATTTTCTTTTTTACTTTGTTATACTTTAATCGCTCTAGGAC
>JBAXKR010000087.1:0-4052 GCA_037135235.1 bacterium
ATATTAAATGAACAAAAATTAATTTCTGAGGTTAAAGTAAAATAACAATGGAAAAAGAAAAGCATTTAAAAAAATTAACAGGTGAAGTTGTAAGTAACAAAATGTTAAAGACAGTTGTTGTTAAGGTAACATCAAAGCATGCTCATCCAAAGTATGGAAAGATTATTACAACAACAAAAAGATATAAAGCTCATACAGAAGAAACAATTGAAGAAGGAAAGATGGTAGTTATTGAGTCATGTAGAAAATTATCAAAAGATAAATCATTTAAAGTTATTAAAGTATTGGATTAAATATATGTTGCAATCACAATCAGTATTAAAAATAGCAGATAACACCGGAGCAAAAGAAATAATGATCATTCAGATCAGAGGTGGTGTTAAAGGTGGTAAATGGCATAAGTTTGCATTTACTGGTGATATTGTTAGTGCAACTATTAGAAAGGCTTTACCAAACGGTGAGCTTAAAGATGGAGAAAAATGTCATGCAGTTGTTGTTAGATGTAGAAAAGAGATGAGAAGAAAAGACGGAAGCTATATTCGATTTGATGATAATGCAGCAGTAATAGTTGATCCAAAAACAAAAGAACCAAAAGGAACTAGAATATTTGGACCAGTAGCTAGAGAATTAAAGGCAAAAGGATTTAATAAGATTATTAGTTTAGCACCAGAAGTTTTGTAATTAAAAGTAAATATCATGAAAATTAGAAAAAACGACACAATTATGGTGATTTCAGGAAAAGATAAAGGCAAGAAGGGTAAAGTTGTTGCTGTATACTCTAAGCAGAATAGTGTTCTTGTTGAGGGAATTAACATGAAAATTAAACATATTAAAAAGACAGATCAAAATGCAACTAAAGTAGGTAGAGTTCAAGTATCAAGACCTTTAAACATTTCTAAAGTAATGTTCTTTGATAGTGAAAAATCAAAACCTACAAGACTTGGAATGAAAGTAGAAGGTAAAAAGTTATTAAGAATATCTAAAGTATCTAATAAAGCAGTATAAAAATGAAACAAAGATTACAAGAAACATACCAAAAAGAAATAGCACCAAAATTAAAAGAAGAGTTTAAAGTTACAAACTATTACGCTCTTCCAAAGATTGAAAAGATTGTTTTAAACATTGGACTTGGTGAAGCTTTAACTAACTCAAGTGCAATTGAAAAAGCAGTTAATGATTTAACAATAATCGCAGGTCAAAGACCAGTTGTTACAAGATCAAAAAAAGCTATTTCAAACTTTAAAATTAAAATTGGAGATAAGATAGGTGCAAAAGTAACATTAAGAAAATATAAGATGTGGAGCATGTTAGATAGAATGATTAATCTAACTTTACCTAGAGTTAAAGATTTCAGAGGAGTAAGCAGACGTGCATTTGATGAAAGAGGTAATATGACTATTGGATTTAAAGAGCAAACAGTATTTCCTGAAATAGATTCAACAAAGATAGATAAGCTAAGAGGCTTAGAAGTAACAATAGTTGTGAAGAATTCCGATAAAAAGAAATCAATTAGGCTATTCGAACTATTTGGAATGCCTTTTGAGAAGGTTTCTTAATTGTAAAGATAGCATTCATTATTATATAATAGAAATCTATGTCAACAGAAGCAAAAGAATACAAAGCAAAACAGTTAAAGATTAAATCTAAATATTCTACTCGAGTATATAACAGATGTGCTATTACTGGTAGAAAGAGAGGATATATTAGACTTTTTGGTCTATCTAGAGTCAAATTTAGAGAGATGGCAAACGCTGGGCTATTACCTGGTGTTAGAAAGGCAAGTTGGTAAATTTATATTATTCTAAATAACGAAGTGGATAAAATAGGAGATTTTTTAACAAGAATTAGAAATGCACAACAAAGAAGTAGTAAGGAGATAGTTGCTCCTCATTCAATGTTACTTGAAGAAATTGCTAAAGTTTTAAAAGAAACTAAGTTTATTGAGGATTACGATGTTCTTTTAAATAAAGGTGAAACACATAAGAAACTATTTGTTAAGATTAAGTATGAAGGTGGTCAACCTGTCATTAGTGAACTGAAAAGAGTCTCAAAGCCAGGAGTTAGACGACATATTAAATATACAGATATTAAACCAGTAGTAAATGGTTTTGGAATTATGATTTTATCTACTTCTAAAGGAGTTATGACTGGCGAAAAAGCTAAACATAGCAAACTTGGAGGAGAAATACTTTGTCAAATTTGGTAAACACATGTCAAGAATAGGAAAAAAACCAGTAGTAATACCTTCTGGCGTAGAAATAAAAACAATAGAGGATAAAGGTGAATACAAAACTCAAGTTAAAGGACCTAAAGGTACTTTAGTCGTTGATATGATTGGTGATATAACTGCAAAGTTAGATGGAACTAATCTAGTAGTTGAAAGAAAAAATGAGACTACAGCAAGTAAAGCATTACACGGTCTATATAGAAGTCTTATTCAAAATGCAGTACTTGGAGTTACCGAAGGATATTCAAAGCAATTAGAAATCCAAGGTATTGGTTACAAAGCTGAGTTAAGTGGTAACACACTAAATTTAAAAGTTGGATATAGTCATCCTATTCTTGTAACAGCACCAGAGGGAATTAAATTTGAAGTTAAAGATGGTGTTTTAATAACAATTACAGGTATTGATAAGCAACTTGTTGGACAAGCTGCTGCAAATATAAGGTCAAAGAGAGAACCAGAACCATATAAAGGAAAAGGTATTAGATACAAAGGCGAAGTTGTTAGAAGAAAAGCAGGTAAAGCTGCAGCTAAGACAGCCGCATAATTTTTTTAAAGAAATAAATGAAAAGTAAAAACGATCATAGACTAAAAAGAAAGTTATCAATTAGAAAGAACGTTAGTGGAACAGCACTTAAACCTAGATTAGCTATTTTTAGATCAAATGCTCATATGTTTGCTCAATTAATAGATGATGAGAATTCTAAGACATTAGTTGGATTGTCTGATATAAAGTTAAAAACAAAAGAGGCAAAGAAAGTTGAAACAGCAGTATTATTAGGAAAAGAATTTGCAAAACTAGCATCTGCAAAAAAGATAACAGAAGTAGTATTTGATAGAAGTGGATATAAATTTCATGGAAGAATTAAAGCTTTTGCAGATACTGCAAGAGAGGGTGGTTTAAAGTTTTAATAATAATATATACAAATGGCTGAAGAAATAAAAAAAGAAACAAATATTGAAGTTAAACCTGTAGTACCAGCTCAAGCTGTTACTCAAGTTAAACAATATGCTTCAAATAATCAAGGACCAATGGGGGGCGCAGGTGCAGAAAGAAAAAAGATTGTTCAAAGAAGAGTTCAAAGAAATGATAGACCTCAAAGAGAAAGACAAAATAAAGAGTTTGAAACTGAAATAATTTCTATTAAAAGAGTAACTAAGGTTACAGGTGGTGGAAAGAAAATGAGAATGAGTGTCTTTGTAGTTATTGGAGATAAAAAAGGTAAAGTTGGACTTGGAATTGGTAAAGGTGCAGATGTTAAATCAGCAGAAGGTAAAGCAATTGATTTTGCAAAAAGAAGAATGATAATGATTAACTTAAAAGGAAATACTATTCCTCATACAGTTACTTTAAAGATGGGTGCAGCAAAGATCTTTATGAAACCAGCAGCTCCAGGAACTGGAGTTATTGCAGGAGGACCAGTAAGAAAGGTTCTTGAAGTAGCAGGAGTAAAAGATGTCTTAACAAAACAAATTGGTACATCAAATCAAGTTATGAATGCTTACTGTACTTTAGAAGCACTTAAGTTAATGAAAATATCTAAACCTCAATAATAATAAATAACATGAAATTACATACTCTTCCAAAATTAAAAAACTTTAAAAGAAAAGCTAAGATAATTGGTAGAGGTACATCATCTGGAAAAGGTGGTCATACAGTTGGAAGAGGAATGAACGGTCAATCTTCAAGATCAGGTGGAAATCAAAAACCTAGACAAGATTTTGAGGGAGGACAAAATCCACTTTCAAAGAGACTTCCAAAACTAAGAGGATTTAAAAGAAATTATGACCCAAACAAAGTAGTTGGTATTTCATTAGATACAGTAGA
>JBAXKR010000088.1:0-4050 GCA_037135235.1 bacterium
GCTTATAATCTTTTTTGCTATTGAATCTCCTACCCCATTTAAACCTACTAATTCATTATATGTTCCAGAATTAATGCTTATTAGCTTAGAATTTTCCTTAGTGCTACTTGAAATATTTTGCTGTGTATTTATCTCTTTTGTTGGAATTAGTACCTTTTGTTGATCCTTTAATTTTTGAGCCTTGTTAATTGTAAGACTTATTTTTTCCAAATCAGCTTTAGCAATGTCTACGCCACCTGCCAAATCAATAAGATCTTGCGTCCTACTGTCACTTTTTATTGTATACACACCAGGATTTGTTATAGCCCCAGATATTTCTACGACGATTTCTCCAGGGTTACTTACGATACCCTGGGACAAGGTAGTTGAGGAGGCACTGAAATTGTTTTTTTGATTACTTCCTATCGGCAAAGGATTGTTTTCAATTAGCTTGATTGATCCGAATAGTGCAAATAGGAAGATAAACAGTACTAGGTACTTATACCTATTTTTCATTAATTGAAGAATTTAATACTATCAAATTTGAAGATAATAATAGTTCCCTGCCAGCTATAACAATTCCGACATTTGTATTGTACCCGTCTAAGTCTTTTGATTTAGTTGAATCCATTACTATAAAGAATTTGTTCTTTTTTGAGTCATTGGCGTCAATCTTGACACCAAACGAGTATTGTTCAAACATAATAGATTTAACTGTGTTATCACTCTTATATCCTGCTTTTTGAAGTGCTTCTAAACTAATTGGAGATAAATTTAAATTGTTCTGATTAATTTCATCGAAAACTCTTTCACTATATTCTTTTGAGGTTAAATTCAGTACTCCCCCATTTAATTCTAAAGCTTTATTATCAAGCGACTTCAAGTTTGATAATTTATAAATATTATTGACATTGAATGGTGCATTTGGAGAATATAGATCAATTACTATAGCACCTTTATTTGTGTTTAGAGTTAGTAAGTAATTTTTTGAAGTATTAATTTCAATTGTTTTTTTATTGTATATATAATCAGTAAGTGGAATGATAGCTTTACTAAATAAATACGGGTTTTGTTTGCTCTGAGTTAATAATGCATAAGTAATGACAAACAAAAGTAATATTGCAACTAACATAAATATGTATCCTTTATTTTCCTTTAGCATAATTTTATAATAAAAGTTAGATGGGTAATTCCTATTACTACTTCATATATACTTTAACAATTATCACATTAAAGGAACATTAATTCTATATTAATTGTTATTACAGACAAGTTCTTATAAACTTACATCGTTCTACTACTCTCTCAGGATCAATCAACTGTTTATTGAAATATACTGCTAAATGTAAATGAACACCTGTAGCCCTACCTGTCATCCCCATATGTCCAATAGGAGTCCCTTTATTTATCTTCATCCCTTCAGATGCATTATCGAAGTATATTTGTGATAAATGAGAATACTGCGTAACATAACCATTTCCATGGTCAATTTGAACTTGATAACCAGCACTTGCAGATGCCCAACGTGCTTGTACAACTGTTCCGGAATCCATTGCAATCATTTGACAACCTCCACCTTTGGAAATATCGATAGCAAAATGTGTGTTTGAGAATCCTCTAATCCAAACAACTCCACCACAATCACTTCCAGCAGGAGTTGATAGACTGCTAGCTGGAATGAATTGAACATTTGGTTTACTAGTCTTAACCACTACTTTTTGATTCTTCTTAATTAATTCATCTGTCTTCGCCTGAATTTCTTTGGATAAGTCATTAACAGGTACAAATATGCTACTTCCAGTTTCTAGTGGAAGATTTAATAAATCCTCTCCCAAATTTGATTCCAGATTTCTAATATTTGTGTCTATCAAATCGAATTCATTTATCTTATATTTTTCTGCTATTTTTTTTATCGTATCCCCTTTTGCAACTTTATAAATAAGACCATCAATTCCAATGAATACTGTCAATGATTGGCCTACTTTAAGGATTGGATTAGCAGTAAACAAACTATTCGTATACTTAATTGTATCAATTTTTCGTTTTATCCTTTCTGCTGAGATATCAACAGAATCTCCATATATTTCTTTTTCCTTTTCAACAATCTTTCTTGCTACGGATTCAACAGAATCGCCAGCTTGGACAATATATTTTTCTTCACTAGTATCATATTGACTTGTATCGTTAGAAATACTTGAAGTTTGATCTACTAATGAAAGATCCTCATTTTGCATTAAAAAAAGTGATTTTGCTTCAGCCTTGGAAAGACTAAATTGATTTGTTACACCTGTAAATCCAATTATCATCGTCAATCCTAAAATAAATACTTGGAAAAAGTTCTTATACATAGTTGTTCGTCCCCAGAATAGATTCTGAACTATGAATTTCTTAAGCCTAGCTAGCATTGAAAAAATTCCATAGACAATAGAAACTATTAATGAAAATAGCCTATTGAACAAGTATGAAATTAATGTAATAACAAAACTAGATTTAATTGTAGAAAATATATTTTTCACAAAAATTTAACTAATATTTAGTTAATTATTAAATCTGCTCATGTAGTGTAAAGAGGAATTCCTTATTATCCTTAGTCTTTTTCAATCTGTTTATTAGTACTTCTGAAGCCTCATTAGGGTTTAATGCATCTAACATTCTTCTAATTCTCCATGATTCAGCAATCACTTCCTTTGACACTAATAACTCTTCGTTTCTAGTTCCAGATTGAAGAATATCAATTGCTGGGAAAATTCTTTTATCCGCTAATTTCCTATCAAGTTTTAATTCCATGTTTCCAGTACCTTTAAACTCTTCGAAAATAACATCATCCATTCTACTACCTGTATCAACAAGAGCTGTTGCAAGTATTGTTAAACTGCCACCTTCTTCAAAATTACGTGCAGCACCAAAAAACTTCTTAGATGGATATACTGCAGCTGGATCAATACCTCCAGATAAAGTTCTTCCTGATGCAGGAGCTACAATATTGTACGCTCTAGCAAGTCTCGTAATACTATCCATTAAGATTACAACATCCTCACCCATTTCCACTAGTCTTTTTGCCCTTTCAAGTGCCATTTCAGCTACCTTAGTTTGATCTTGAGGTGATTCATCAAAATTGGATGCAATAACCTCAGCTTTAACTACACGTTGAATATCTGTAACTTCTTCTGGTCTTTCTCCAATTAAAACTATCATCAAATGTATTTCTGGTAAATTTTTCTTTATTCCCATAGCCATTTCCTTAAGCAAGATTGTTTTTCCTGATTTTGGAGGAGCGACTATCATTCCTCTTTGGCCTTTGCCAATTGGAGATAATAAATCAACTACTCTTGTAGAAATAGGATCCTTTCCTGTTTCAAGTATAATTTGTTTATTTGGAAACACTGCTGTTAACCTTTCAAACGATGGTCTTGTTGTAGCTTTCTCAGGATCTCTACTATTTATTGCTTGAATTTTAAGCATACTCAAATATTTTTCACTTTCTCTTGGTGGTCTAGCTTGTCCAGAAACAAAATCACCTTTTCTTAAATTAAATCGTTTGATTTGACTTCCTGAAACATAAACATCACTTTCAGATGGCAACATTCTCAATGATCTTAATACACCATGTGTGCCATCATTCATTATTTCTAAAAATCCTGAGGCATAAATATTTCCACCTTGACTAGTTTGTTGTTCAAGAATCTTAAGAATAAGCTCACTTTTCTTAAACTCTTCATTATTTAATATCTTCAAATTCTTTGCCAATACTCTTAAATCAGCAATATTCATAATATCTAGATCATTTATAGACATTGTACTTACAGTTCTATCCTTTTGGTAATTTACAGCAAGTGAGGGATTACTATTTATAGAATTAGGCACACTTGAAGCAATAGGTAGAGTTGCAATAGGTGCAGCAACAACTTGTTCTTTTTCCAATATTGGTGTAGGTAAAATCTTCTCAACAATTTTTACAGGCTCTAACTTTTCTTCAACAACTGGCAAATTTGACAATATTGGTAGTTCAGGAGAAATTATTTCTTTTATTACTTGTGTTTCTACTATTTTTTGAGGTAATTCACCTATTAC
>JBAXKR010000089.1:0-4035 GCA_037135235.1 bacterium
GGTCTTGAGTGTAAATGTATTTTCATT
The DNA here is from genome assembly GCA_037135235.1 of bacterium. Taxonomy (GTDB): domain Bacteria; phylum Patescibacteriota; class Dojkabacteria; family JBAXKR01; genus JBAXKR01. The sequence goes on from JBAXKR010000089.1 coordinate 28, forward strand.
TTAAGTTTATTTATAAGTTTATGTTTAAGTTTAAAAATCCCTCTGTACTCAGTTGTAAGAACTAGAAGCATTATCTCTAGTATTATGTCAAACTTACAACTGCTCACCCTTGGGAAGTGAGAATGGTACATTATAAGCAGTTTTATATCATGCTTAGGAATACGTAGAATTCTTAAAATGGGAGATCATCAAATTTATTAGCAATTTCATCCCATTCTTGACCAGCAAATGGATGTATTTGCTTTCCAGGAAATACTTTCTTTGCACATAGTACTGCAATAGTGTCATCAAATACACCATAGTCTCCAGATTGAGCATACAGGATAACATCATTACCAATGATTTTAATCCAACCACCATTAACAGTATAATAGTCACCTTCACGGTAAATTTCACTGATATCTCTATGAGCATTAGGTACAAATCCGTATGGATCCCAAGAAAATCTCATAAGATTATCATTAAACCTATCTTGTTGAATGATAAACTTGATACCATTTCTAAGTTGAAGTTTAGAAAAATCAAGATTTTGAGAATATACTCTAGATGCAATATTTTTCATTTTAGCATTTAATTCATCTATTTCTGTAGATTTCTTTGCTAATCTGGTATTCCATTCTTCTGGAGTTCTTTTGGCTTCAGCATCCTCAATATCTTTCATATACATAGCATATTCTTCATTATCATCATTTATTTCTTGCTGATAACTATTTAGGGCTGCTATATGTTCATCTTCTTCATGTTGACGTGTATCTATAGCATTAACTATTTCTTCAATAGGTAGCGCATTTACCTCAGCCTGAATTCTATCCATTCTAGCAGCAAGAGTCAAGATTTGATCTTCTTGTGCTACTTGAACTTTGTATTCTTCAGGTCTAACAACTGATAAGAATTGATCCATTTCATCTTTAGTTACTTGATTATTCCATAGACCGCCAGCAAATGACTTGAAGTCACTTGTAGGTACAGAGAAACTATTATGCTTTGTACTAAGCATAATGCTGTTCCTTCCAAATCTCTCTACTTCATAGAGACCTGCTTTTGAGTGTAAATGTATTTTCATAATTTTTAAGTTTTGAGTTTATATTTTGAGTTAATTATTTGAATTCCGGTAGATATTACTCTCCTTCCCTATAAGGTAATAGTATAGATAGTAATAAGAGTAATAGATATAGTAAGAGTGTATGATATGGCTGTATGTTAGCTATATTATTATTAAAGGATTTAGTAATTCTGATTCTAGTTATTGAGTGATAAAAGGAGGTAAGTTTGATACTCAGCTAGTTACACGTGTTTACTTAAAGTAAAATTATACTTACTATGACCGTGAACAAGTACATATATACCTTATTAAAGCTGACATAGCTGTATTAGGTAGTTTTAACCTAAACTTTGTACACTCTACACAGTTCTGATCTAGCATAAGAAACTCTTGTCTCCACGTACTGTAAGAAGTAGACTCACTGCTTGATTATCAAGTACTTATCTTTTACAGTTTTTCTTACTTTGACCGGTTTTAGCTCTTAGTTTTCTTTTACTTTCTTTTACTATTAGCTACTGTGACCGTAAAGTAATAGTAATTACTAGTTCTCTATCACTCCACATCAGTTACAAGCGGAGCAAACAAGACTTCTCCGCAGGAGAATCTACAATGGTTCTAAACAAAAAAGAATAACCCCTACACATATAGTGCAGGAGTTAAACCAATTACTTCTTTTGAACTTTGTCAAAGTCAGCAACTTCAAGCAAACTAAGGTCAATACCAAAGTCATCATCAGAAGCCTGAGAAGCACGGTCAAGATGAGATAGAACCACTAAAGGTAACTTATCTTTAACCTTAATTATTTTACCCAAGTAAGTAGTACCTACTTCCATACCATAATCAAAGTTGGCCTGATATACAAGGCAACCTCTTTTTACAATATTACCTTGGGCATTCTCAAATGATACAGTAGCAGGAAAATACATATTCCCGTTAGTGTTTTCCAATGCCTCTTTAGCAATTGAAATTAACTCCCCCTGTAAAGGAGCAGTCATCATTTGTTCTTTAGTAGTAGGATTTACCTCTACCTTCCATTTAAATTCTGCCATAGCTAAAATTTTAAGTTAATAATTAAACAATAATCCTTAACAGTTAAAAGCGGTGCAATCAAAGCCTTGCGTAGCAACTTACTCTGGTTCCTAAGCAGTATGGTTTTAAAGAAAAAAGAAAAGGGGCTTAACACCCCTTATTCTTATTACACCATGCATCTTTTTGTTTCAGCTTTTAATTTTTCATCTAGAGCTTTAATCTCTTCTTCAGATAATCTAATAAAAGCATCCATACCACCTGCATCTTGTATGGCTTTAGTAGCAACAGTTCCTTCCCACATCATATCATACCAAGCTTGCATAACTTCAGGATAAGCACAAACGGTAAATGCTGTTTCATATGTATATCTTTTATTTACATAAATACATTTTAAATCAGCAACCATTTCTTCAGCTACATCCATTGGTATATTATACCTTGATAAGCAAAAGCCTTGAACAGTCCATTCTTTCTTTTCTTTATCATAACCTGCTATAGTTCTAACAGTAGCTGAAGACAAGAAAGATAATTTAATTTCTTTTTGTAAATACAAAGTAATTCGGGATGCAAGTATACTAACTTCATTTTCCCATTCATATCCTAAATAGCTCATAATATATAGTTTTAATTAATAATCCAAAACAGTTAAAAGCGGAGAAATAAAAATAAAAAGAGAGGACATAAAATCCTCTCTCTTGTTTAGTAGCTAACTTTTTTTGGTACTTACATCTCCAAAGCTATAAGAAGAACGCCTCTGAAAACAAAAACATATTATACCATCGGTTTGTGTTTACATCATTAGTTCAGTAAAAACTTTCAGACCGTGATATCATCCACTGTAGTTACAAGCTGTGATAAAAAAGCCTATTGCGCAGCAATACTAAGAATGGTTCTTGAGTATAAAAGAAACACCCTAAGGTGTAACTCTTATACTCTTGGGTAGTCTTGCACTTTGGCAAGCACATCACTCCAATTGATATCACGCAACCTACAGTATTCTCTTGTAAAAGAGTCTATTACATCACCTTTGTCATTGTGCTTTATGGCATCGCCGTAAGCATCAATGAACCAACCACTTGGTTTAGTAGGTCTGATATCATCAACAATGTGCATCATACCTAATGCATCAGTTTTACACAACACCTTTCCTGTGTGTGATGCACCTGTAGTAACAAGTACAAACACTTCTCCTTTAATGGAGATCACTTCTGTACTTACTGAGTACAAGTTGGTATGTGCAATACGGCGCATATTGCCATCATTATAAATGATATTCCCTTGTTTAAACCCTGCAATGTTTTCTAACTTATTCATAATCTTTAGTTTAAGTAAATAATCATAATCCTTAATAGTTAAAAGCGGAGTAGTATATGTACTAAGGGAATTTCTTCCCCTAGTACTTCACACTACTTGTTCATTAGATCAACTACTATATTTGTGTTGATGAACCTATAATGTATTTTAAATCCACACGCAGGTGGAGTATTTTTTACATATTCCTGAGCAAGGAATGCACTATGCTTAGCTGAGCTAGTGTATTTAAGGTATAGTATTTCTACACCTTGGTAATCAATGATACCTGCAAAATAAACTTTCATAATATATGTTTTTGAATTCCATTATAGTTTAAAGCGGAGATTTAAATAAGGAAAGCTAAGCTAGCCTTCCTTATATTACATACAGCCTAAGTATAAAGGCACAACATATGAGGCATCTAGTAGTATACAACTTATACTACACCATAGCCAATCTCTTCTTGTCCCAACAAAGTTGGGTAATACACATAGTGTTATCATAATATTTAGATTTATAATTCCATTGTAGTTACAAGCGGAGAAACTTTTCCCTGAGCTAGAAAAAATGTTTTTCTTCATATACATATGAGAATGGTTTTGTATCAAGCATAGGGGGTACCACCCAAGTTTGTTGATGGGGGG
>JBAXKR010000090.1:0-3998 GCA_037135235.1 bacterium
ACATAACCTTCTCTTATCAATATGTAATTATTAATTACCCTTCCAATTCTTCCGTTTCCATCAATAAATGGATGAATATATTCAAATGCAAGATGTAATTTTGCGATTCTTTTAATAATATCTTCGGAAGTACTTGAGTTGTAATTTACTAATGCTCTATTTAGCATATCAATTACATTTTCAGGTGCTGGAGCAATATGACTTCCTACTCTTACATATTCGTTTTTACTTCTGAATCTTCCTGCAATATCATCTCGAATATTTGATATGAGCATCTTATGTAGTAGAAGTATTACTTCGAGAGATAATTCTCTTTCTTTAGCTTTAAGTCCAATGTATTCAACAACTCTTGCTAAGTTCTTTGCTTCAAATACCTCTCTTTCATTAATAAATCTATCTAGGTCTATTTGTAAGAGAATCTTTTCAGTATCTTCTAAAGATAATGTGCTATTCTCAATAGCATTTGAGTTATATACCTGTTCTGCTACTTCAGATTCTAATATCATTTTTAGAAGTGATTCTTTACCAGAAGATGCTTGGTAGTATCTTTGTCGAAGTGAATCGATATTTTTAAATATGGATAATGTGTTTGACATGTTAAATTATATCATATTTTCACGATAATGATGCCTATAATCGTGAAAAATAGCCATGAAACTCTCCTTTTTCACGATTATCAGTTACCATAGTATATGAATGTGTGGTAAGGATACTTTTAAATTCTCAATATTTCTCTCCCTATTTTTTAATTATTTAATCTGATATATTCAAACCCATGGAAATAATAAGTGGAATTATAAACTTTGTATTACATATTGATACCAAATTAGGTGAAATTATTACTAATTATGGTGTTTTATCTTATGGAATACTTTTTGCAATAATTTTTGCTGAAACTGGATTAGTATTCCTTCCTTTTCTTCCAGGAGATTCCCTGCTGTTTGCTGCTGGAGCTTTTGCTGCAATTGGATCATTTAATATTTTTATAGTACTTTTACTTCTTTGGCTCGCAGCATTTCTTGGAGATACTGCTAATTACTTTATTGGCAGATTCTTTGGACAAAGGATAATTGATAATCCAAGAATCCCACTTAATCAAAGTCACATTGATAAGACTCAGAAATTTTACGACAAACATGGTAACAAAATTATCTTTTTAGCAAGGTTTATTCCAATCGTTAGAACATTTGCTCCATTTGTGGCAGGAGTTGGAAAAATGGAATACAAACAATTCATAATGTATAACATTGCTGGAGGATTTGTCTGGGTATTTCTATTCACCCTTCTTGGATACTTCTTTGGTAATATTCAATTTGTAAAAGATAACTTCTCACTAGTCGTTTTCGTTATTATCTTCTTATCTATTGTTCCTGTTGTATATGAGTTTGTAAAGGCAAAGTTGAAAAAGAAAGAAAAAAATACAAATTAAGCTTTACCACTCATAATTGTTACTTTGTGAACTTTCTAAAGTTTAAAGAATTATGATATTCTTATCTATATTTAATTCTATAAACAATGGAACACATAGCAAATAAAACTCAGAAGAAAAATGATCGTTTAGCATTCAAGCTAACCCTATTAGTATTAGCATTAATCTCACTTCCATTAGTTATTGGAATTACTTTCTGTTATCTATTTTTCTTACCATCCAATACAAATAATCCTGGTATAACTGGTTGGATAGGAAATATGATGGGATTTAGAACTTTTGCTCCAGATACAAGATCTTCTATCATTTTTCCTTCAACTTCAACTAGTAGTAATCCAATAACGGCATCTTCTGTTTCAACAACAACTCAAACTAGTGTATTTCCTGTAGTGGTGAATAGAGGATCAGAAATGAAACCACAATTATGTCAACCAGAACTATTTGATCCAGTTACAAATAAGATCCGTAAATCTATGATGAATGGAGTTCCTTCAGAAACTTACACAATTGATGGATATAGTGAAGCTGGAGATGGAAATATGATGATGATAAATGGATGGAATAAAGAAGGAGATGCTAAAGTAACTCTTGCCTCTCCATATTCAGTAACTTTTTATCAATTTGGATGCGCAAGTACAACAAGTTACATACTAGATTTAAGTAAGAATAATGTAAGACAAGCACTATATACTCAAGTTGTTGATTTTTCATTTTCAGCAGATAGTAAATCACTTTATCTAATTAATTATACAAATAAGGATTCTTTGTGGGTACTACATAAAAGAATAATTAATCTTGATACCAATGTTGCATATGAAGTTATTGATCCTGGAAATTCATGTGTGGCAAGTGAAAAAGGGATATGGCAAGTGGACAGATTAATTACATACTCTAAAGCAGATCGAAATTTTAGTTATGGAACAAATATTTGTATTTGGGATAAAAGTGCAAACTTAATTTCCATAGCTAGTGCAACAACATATTGGGGAGCATATAGTAAAGACTTCTTAGCAGAACAAATTGGTTTGCTTCCAAATGATAAAAATACTTTTTATGCTTTTACAACCAATAAGGAAGGAACAAATTGTTCACTAATACTTTCTGATATTACAAAAGAAGGAGTATCTAAAACCGCAGATGTATTGAGTAAGAATGATTATCCAAATAGTACAAATTGTGCAGACCCTGAAGTGCAATTTGATCTTGTTAACGTTACTATGAGTAGTACAAGTGTAAAATATAGAGTAAACACTACTGTTAGTGGTAAGGATCCAAAAGTATGGAGTGAATGGAAAACGGCTGTTATTAAATAATAGCTATTTTTTCTTTACTTCATGTCCACCAAATTGATTTCTAAGTGCAGAAACAACTTTTCCTGCATATCTTGGATTCTTTTCTGATTTAATCCTGAAGTTTAAGGACTCTTCTATGATCTTAGCTTCTATTCCCATCTTCTTTGCTGTATTAACTGTCCACATTCCTTCTCCTGTATGAGCAACTGTTGATGAGATTTCTTTTAGATCTTCCCCTTCTTGTTTGTAAGCTTTCTCTAACCAACCAATTAATCTAGATTCAATCACACTTCCGTTGTTATATATCTCAGTAACATCTTTCAGATTCAATTTATATTTTGATTTTTTTAATATTTCGTAACCTTCGCCAATTGCTTGCATCATTCCATATTCAATTCCATTATGTACCATTTTTACGAAATGTCCTGCACCATATCCTTCAAAGTGTTTTACTGCTTTTTCCTTTGCAAGTGCAACTAATAGTTCTTTAACATATTTGAAAGTTTTTACTTTTCCTCCAACCATTAAACATGCACCATTTCTAGCTCCCCCTGGACCTCCAGAGGTCCCCATATCCATAAACTCAAACCCAAGTTTCTCTAACTTCTTACCTCTAACGATTGCATCTTCAAAGAATGAATTTCCTGCATCGATAATAATATCGCCTTTTTTAAGAAAGTTAATAAGACCAGTTTTCTTGTCAAATATTGCTTCATCAACTGCATTTCCAGCTGTGAGCATAAGGATAACGATTCGTTTATCTTTTGATTTTGTCTTATCAGCCAAGTCTTTATAGTTTTCAGCTATTATCATTCCTTTTTTTGCAAACGGAAGTGCTTTTTCTCTTGTCCTATTGTATCCAACTACTTTCCAATCTTGTTCTAATAGATGAAGTACAAATCCACTTCCCATTTTTCCAAGACCAATTACTGAAACTGCATTCTTTTTATTCATCAAAGTTAGTTAATAAGTTAAATAGCTAATTATCATATGATAATATATTCAAATTATCCTTTAGTAATTAACAATGAATATTAGTAGAACAACAAAAGAAAAGCTAGTCGAAGAATTTAATAACATATTAATTAAAACCATCGATGAGGTACTATCTTCTAATAAATTTGATAGTATTGCCCTATTCCTATCTGGTGGATCTCTATTATCCGTCTATTCTAATGAAAGACTACATGAATACTTAGAAAGGAATAAAGAGAAAGTAGACATATATTTAATTGATGAAAGGTATACTAAAGAATTAAGTGTAGATGCAAGAAATG
>JBAXKR010000091.1:0-3995 GCA_037135235.1 bacterium
TTCACACTTAAATCCTGCAAATTCTACCATAATTTTAAATTGTTATTGGTACTCCATATTTATCATAGTACCGGATTCTTACTAACTTATATCTTAATTTTTCTATTGGATAAACTATTTTATCTGATTCCCAATAGTCTTCATTCCTAACAGCTTGCCAATCAGCCAGATCAAACTTGGAAGTTATTCTTTCAAATTCTTCCATAAGTTCTTTTAATTCATAGCTCATAGTTTTTGAATCTGTTTCATATACTCTGGAGCTTCTGTATCATACCAATCACTCTTTACTTCTTCAATTGATGCTAAGTAAGCATCATATTCTTGCTCTTCCATAATTTTCAGTTTTAATTTTCAGTTAATAAATAAGTTTCTTACACCAATTTGATGCAAGAAACTTTTTGAGCCATTTCTAATCTATCACCTGATAGACCGTTTTTCAACTCATCTAGAGTTATCTTAATCCAAGTACTACTAATGTACTCTGAACCATCATACTCATGTATGTCATACTCACAAGCATCAGGTATTTCTTCTAATGCTAACTCAGCATGCATACCTGATACAAACTCACTACCTTTCTCCTCAAATATTTCTATAAAAGTTTCATCAGTTCTACTGATATAGTGATTTATATTATGTGATTCACCATCTATATATACAATTAAATTATATCTATCATCATAGATATCATACTTGATACCTTTTCTTTCAAGCCATAACTTACCTGCTTCTACAGATATACCATAACCACCATAACAATCATTTACTAATACTTTCATAATCTTTTCAGTTTTAATTTTCAGTTTATATTTTTCAGTTAATAATCCCTCTGCACTCAGTTGTAATAACAAATAGAACTTAGAGTCTAATACATTCCACCTAATACAAGGCTTTATCTGTAGTTATTACAACTGCTCACCCTTGGGAAGTGAGAATGGTACATTAACGAAGGGCTTGATTACCCCTTCTGACCGTTTAGCAGGTTGAAGCTTGCTCCTTATAAATCCTTCCCGTGCACAGAACAAGAAACTGGGGAGACGTTGTTTCTACTTTAGTACTCTCACAAGGTTGCAATCCCTGACTTACTGTTTCAACTGTTATTTCCATCTAATACTTTTGATATTAGGTTGTGTCTACACGTGGCATAGTTAAGCCACGATTCTCAGTTCTCCTGCTTGGATGAGAGTAATCCCTCTGTACTCAGTTGTAATTGCTGACCAGTATGTATTTCCCATGAAGTTCATGGTTTATTTCAACATCCCAGCTATGATGAGTTGACAACGCAGTGTGCCATATTACAACTGCTCACCCTTGGGAAGTGAGAATGGTACATTAAGACGTTCTGTTAACCCACAGTCCGTTAAACAAGGGATTTCTAATAACCATTAGAAACAGATTTTAAACTTTCAATTTCATTGCTAATAAGCCATTTATGCTCTTCATATTCAGCATAATTAATAAGACCATTAGTAAAATCTTCATCTAATTGATTTTTTTTATCAATTAGGATATTAGTAGCTGATCTATAATAAGCTAATAATACTTGTTCTTTAATACTACTCATAAGTATATATTTTAAATTAATTTATAAGATTCCCGATTTAATGCCTGTAATACTATTACTCTATATAATAGTAATACATAACATACTACTAAGACTAGTGTATGTATAGTGTAAGTATGTTACACTAGTGTATTTAGCCATATAATTTATTATATGTATAGTCTAATCAGTGATTTACATAGGTTACTTAAAGTGTTACATAAGGTGAGAGTTTTTCTGTCAACCTCTTTTTCACCCTCTAACACGTACAATTTATATATATACCCAAAAGATAACTACCTGATTATCAATATCAAAGTCTACTTGTTACACACGGTGGAGACAAGTATAAGTATATCTACTGATATCTATATGATACCTATGATTACTTAATGCATCTGACTAAGTATATAATATATCACATATTATATTAAACTCTATACTTGTGAATGGGTTAATAAGTAGACAAGTAAACATATAATAACTATATACTCCTACATATCATCACTTATATACGTGTATGCGTTGAGCACACAGTCCTGTTTAAACAAAGGGTTAGAAAAAAAAGGGTATCAGAACAAAGAAGCAACAGCAACATAGTTTCCTACGTTACTGCTGCAATACTTTCACACATTGAGTCTCAAGACTTCTCACTCCCCTGTGTAACGGGACATCTTTTCACGGTTACTATTCTTCCCCGTTTACCCCTGCTTCTAGGTCAGAAGGTTCAACTGCAGCAACTTGTGCTACAGGAGCCTCAGTAGCACCTGCAAAAGGGTTGCTAGCTTTCAGCTTAAATACTGAACCGATAACACTTTGCACTACTGCACTTCTGAATTCTGATTCAGCACCCATACTTTTCGCCAAAGCCTGTGCACGTCTGATCTCAGAGTTCTCCAGAGAATAATTCCCCTTTGTGCTACGATACACCTCAACTCCTGCCTTATCAGCATAGTTTAATGTAGGAAACGTAGTAAATAGCAACGGTATACCCTCATCATCAGGCATACGTGGATTATCAGCCACATATTGTTCCAACTCTTCTGCGCTACCGCTCAATCTGAATACGAACACCTCATTCCCATTCTTGCTTGGGTAGCTTGATTTGAATACTGCTTTCATTGTTAAAAGTTTTTAGTTAAACATAGTATATCAATTTGTGCTAAGGGTTAGAAAAAAAAGGGAACAGAGCATCAGCCTATGTATGCACTGTATGCTTGAGCTATTCAAGTTTACAACAGGAAAAAAAAGGCTAATGCCCTCGAGGATGTTAATCCTCAGAGAGCACTAGCTTTGCAAAATCACCACCGGTGATTCTTGCAATCAGGGCCAATTTGATATTATCAAATTTGCCGCAAGGTGACTTTGTCATTGTGTATTCCACAATGGCAAATGAACCTGCAGGTATGCCGACAAGGGAGGCATACTTGTTGTTGACAACAAAGTTTTTTACTTTGTTGTTAACAACTGAGCAATAAGTTGCTTCAGCATTTTTGCTGAAGGGACTTGTTGAGATAATGATTTTCATAACTTTAATTTTTTAAATTCAAGTTGTCCTCAGGGTTAGCAAAGCTTCTTGATGGCTGCCAGAAGCAGACAGCATGATGCCAAGATCAAGGAGATCTAGCAGAGTGTAGTAACTTTTTGCCAGAGGTAAAAGTTGGCGGAGCTTTGCGCAGAGCTGCTTAGGTCTTTGTGAAAAGGTAGGGGGTACCATACCTTGGCGCAGAGGCCGGGGGCTTGCGGTTTAGGGGTCACCTCTAAGCCACGCATACAACAAAACCGTCCACCACAACCTCACGCATACATCATACCTAAATACCGTAGTCCCTCTCACTCAGGAAGAATCACGGGAAAGCCTATCTGGTATCAGTAATTATATATATATTTGTTTTGTTAATAAATAAGACAAGCGGTTAGGTAAGAAGATCCTCAGATGCCAGTCTGGGGATTTTGTTTTATATTTGTATTTTAAATATATTATGATGAAACTATACACAGAGAAACCAAGAACTGTAGAAGCATTACAGTATGATGGTACAGAAGAGATGGCTAAAGAGATTGCTATTATGGAAGATTATGAAGGGATGCTTGATTATAGACAGAGAAAGTTTTGGGCTTTATGGTTGTATAGTGGGGGGAAAGAATTGAGAGTTGACCGGGGGGATTATGTTATACGGGATTGGCAAGGGGAGTATTCTATCATGTCTGAAAAAATATTTGAAAAATTTTATAAAGTATTAGAATAAATGTTTATATTTGTGGACTAGCATATTATACTTTTTCGGTTAAGTATTTTATCTAATTGATTTTTTTTTAATTATAAGCTCTGAGATTAAAATCTTGGGGCTTATTTTTTATAGGTTATATTATGGCAATATTTGATAGGCAATACAAGAAGATATTAGAAGAGATTTATTACAATGGGTATAAGTATCAGGATCCAAATAGA
>JBAXKR010000092.1:0-3957 GCA_037135235.1 bacterium
GTAAGTAATAAAAGTGATAAAAGAGTAATTAATGCAGCAATATCAGAAGTTAAAAAACAAGAAGAGAAATTGAGTGAAAAATTAAAAGAATTAAATAAACAAACTTTCGAGAATTCAAATCTATCAGAAGATCAAAAGGCTGTTATTCTAAGTCTTAATTCTGATTTCTCTAAAAATCAAGAACAAATTAATCTAATTCTTCTAACACTTACTTCAAATGGTGATAATGAGAATACAAAGTTACTTAATGAAGTAAAAGAGCATTTAACTAATGAATTCGTAAGTTCTTCAAGTAGTCAAGAGTCAGATAGTAGCTCAGCTCATACAAATAGCAATAGTAAATCAAATGATAATGGAGAAAGTGAACATAGAGAAGATAATAGTAGGTCAAGCTCATTTTCTCAAGTAACAGGTATTAGTTCATCAACTAATACAACTGGTAGATCTGGTGAAAAGGAAGATGAGAAAGAAATAGAGGTTGAAAATGAGAAAGAAATAGAACATGAGAATAGTAAATCCAGTTCAAAAACAAGCAGTGTATCTAGTAGTCAAACAAGTTCATTGAACTAGAATATATATCTTCGTAAGCTAAAGAAGGAGTTTATTACTCCTTCTTTTTTTGTATTAATATATTACAATACTAACTAAATATATTAGTAATATTGAATTAATATGATAGATGTTGAGGATTTTCTAAAAACAAACAGTATTGAATATATTTTACACGAGCATAAAGCTGTGTTTACTACTAATGAAGCTAATGAGATTAATGACATTCCTGGACTTCAGTGTAAGAATCTATTTCTTAAAACTAAAAAAGGAGATAGATTTTACCTTGTGATACTTCCAGCAAATGAAAAACTTGATCTTAAAAACTTTGGTAATCAGATTATTCAAAGTAAATTAACATTTGGATCTAAAGAAGAGCTAAAAAATTCGCTTGGGGTAGAAGCTGGGAGTGTTTCTCCCTTTGGTCTTTTAAATGACAAATTGCATATTGTTAATGTGTATGTTTCTAAATTAGTAATGGATGCCGATATTGTGGGATTCCATCCGAATAGAAACACAGCAACACTTGAATTAACTCGAAAGATGTTTAGTAAATATTTGAATTTAATTGAAAACCCTATTAATGTTATTTAACTAAATATATTTTATACTACTTCCAAAATGGAAAACGAAAAATACTTGGATAGTGTTGTTGAGGTTAAAATAGATAGAGCACTTGGTACAAAGCATCCTAAACATAATTACTTTTATCCATTTAACTATGGCTTTATTCCCAATACAATAGCTCCCGATGGTGAGGAACTAGATGCATATGTTCTAGGTGTTTTTAAACCTTTAGAACAGTTTAGTGGTACATGTATCGCTGTAATTCATAGGCTTGATGATGATGATGATAAATTAGTTGTAGTTCCTGAAGGAAAAGAATATACAGATGCTCAAATTATTGCCTTAACTGAGTTTCAATAAAGATTTTTTAAGTCAATAATTATTAGAAAACAAAAATCTAAGTAGGATATAATATTAAAATGAAAATATTTCTTCTCTCCATAATTCTTCTTCTCTTATCATTGCTTTTTGTTCTCTACTATACCAAATCATATACTCCTAATATTGTAAGTAGTGTCGATAATTCAGAACTTAGTACTTCGAGTTTAGCTATTTCCCAAACTGTATCATCCATAGAAGTAGAACTTGAAATGCAATCTTCTTCATCAACATATAGTTTTGAGTGTAAAAATAGTGAATTAAGTGAGTTTGAACAAAATGGAATACAATACTGTAGGTTAAATGTCCCATATTTTAATCAAGTTTTAAATTCAAGTGGAGTTGAAACATTAGATCCATCAGGTCTTGGAAGAGTCAGCTATATGTGTACTGCAGCTGCATCTGTAATGATAATGGGGTATTACAATAGATTAACATATACTACTACTGATGAACTTAGAGAACATATGTATAAATCATTAAGTGTAGATGGACTTAAAAAAGGAAATACAGTTAAAGTAAATGGAACAAACATTAAGTTATGTATGGATGGAGCATTTGCCTTAACTAGTTATGATCCTTTAAATGGAAAAAGTAATTGTAATTGGAATAGTAATGTAAATGTATATTTTAATTACTTGGGTTACAAGCTATTCAATGTAAGCTCAAAGTTTGATGATATTGTAAAAGAAATTGATAAGGGGAGACCAATACTTTTTGCAATAGCACCAGTGGATCAAATTGCAAATAAGGTAGAATCTCATTATGTAGTGGTAAAGGGATATTCTGTTACTGAAGGTAAAAAGATACTACTACTAAATGATCCAGATAGAGATTTGAATAAACTTAATGATCAAGGCAAATGTGCAGGGTTATCTTTCCCACCATCACTTGATGGAGAAAATTCAATTTTTGATTTTAATTCGCATAAATGTACACAAATAAATAACTTCTACAGTATATATAAATAGCTGCAGAATCATTTTTGATAAATATTTTTACTTCCTCTATACTTAATCATTATGTTAGTTTCAAAACGCCCAAAACCTCTTGTATTAGTTGTGATCGATGGTTTAGGGGTTGCACCTCCTGGTCCTGGAAATGCAGTTACTCTTGCAAAAACAAAAGCACTTGACTATTTATGGCCTAGATTTCCTCATGGATATTTGTATGCATCTGGTACAGAAGTAGGACTTCCACCAGGGGTAGATGGGAATAGTGAGGTTGGACATATTAATATGGGTGCAGGTAAAGTTGTTTACCAAGAGCTTCCTAGAATAGATATGTCAATTACATCTGGTAATTTTTTTAGAAACGAAACTTTACTTGCAATGATTGCTAATGTAAAGAAGTATAAATCTAAGCTACATATAATGGGATGTATTGGTGGAGGTGTTGTTCATTCCTCAATTAATCATGTTTTTGCAATGGTAAGAATGGCTCATGATAATGGTTTAACTGGAGATGATGTAGTGCTTCATTGCTTCACAGATGGAAGAGATTCACCTCCTAAAAGTGCAGAACTATTTTTAGATCAAGTAACAAATGAATGTAAACGATGGGGAGTAGGAAGAATAGGAACAGTAGTAGGTAGGTCAATTGCTATGGATAGAGATGATAGATGGCTTAAAACTGAAAAAGCATATAATTTAATTACTAAAGCAGAAGGAAAACAATATAAGACATATAAGGAGGCGGTTAGTTTAAACTATTCAGAAGATGCAAATGACGAATTCATTGAGCCATCAGTTATTCTTAATGATAGTGGAGAAGTATTTAGTAAAATTAATCAATTTGATTCATTAATATTTATCAACTTTAGATCTGATAGAGCAATACAATTAGCATCTGCTTTTGAAACAGTAGATTTTCCATTTTTTAAAAGGGAGCTAGTTCCAAATCTTTTTTTTGTTGGAATGACTAAGTATGAAAAAAAACTACCTCAAAAAACAGCATTTCCTCCTGAAGTAATTAGCCTTCCTCTTGGTAGATTAATTTCTGAACAAGGTTTTCATCAATTAAGATTATCTGAATCAGAGAAATTCCCTCATGTTACATATTTTTTTGATGGAGGAGTTGAATTAAGTTTTGATGGAGAAAATAGGATTGAACTTGACTCACCAAAAGATATTGCAACATATGATCAAAAACCTGAAATGAGTTCTTATGAAATTACAGATAAGTTAATAGAGCAATCGAAAACAGGTCTATATGATTTTATACTTGTTAACTATGCAAATGTAGATATGGTTGCTCATACAGGTGTACTACAAGCTGGTATTAAGGCCGTTCAAGATGTAGATAAATGTATTGCAAAATTAATTGATAATCTATTACCACTAGGTGCTGGTATCATTATTACTTCTGATCATGGAAATGCTGAAGAAATGATAGATTTAAAAACAGGTGATGTTGATACAAAACACTCAACTAATCAAGTTCCATTTATGTACATATCTAATG
>JBAXKR010000093.1:0-3899 GCA_037135235.1 bacterium
TTAGACTAGTTATGTATTTAAATAACATAGTTGGAGTTTGGCTAAGTGTGTCATACACCATACTTCCTCTTAACTCAATGAATCTATCTGTTCCAACAATATATGCTTTCATAGTATTCATTCCTGCATTTTCTATTCTTAATTTACCAGTTATGGTTTGAGCTACACCATTTTGTCCTAAGTAAGGATTAAGAATTGTGTTACCTGAAACATCTTTTGCCATTTCAATGCCTTGCTCATAGTCAAGAATACTAGGTTCGTTACCTGCATCTTTAATATATTGAATATAAATGTATTCTGTCTCTGAACTATTTAGTCCTCCATCTAGTGCTGTTTCAGTTTCCCTTATTGGTAAGTATGTTGTTTTGTCAAAGTAGATACTTACTTTATATTGATATTCAGATTTCTCAGCTCTTTTAATTTGTGGTTCAGAAACAGTATAGTTAAAACTCACAACTAATTGACCATTTACTTCCTTTAAATCATCAAGTTTGTAGTTTTCTGAAATAAAGGTATAGCTATCAACTAATTGTTGAATTCTATCTTTAGTTGAGTTATTTAAGTAATCACTATTTACTTTCTTATTTACAGTTATTTCCCCTTCGTTAGACGTAATAACCATATCCTTATTTCCATTTGTGAAGCTTAATTTCTCAAGATACTTTCCAGTTGTATCAGTGCTTTGTAAAGAAACACTATTAGCAAATCTCTTTCCAACAAGGTCACTTGCATAATTAACTTCCTTTACGTTATATCCAGTTTGATTTAAGTAAGTTAACTTATATTTTATGAAAGATGCATTTGCACCTTTAGACTCGGCAAGTAATACATTTATTGCTTTACTTAAAACTTCCTTAGCATTAACTGATATATTTAATACTGGGTTATTAGGTGCAACCTTATTAATCTCTGGTATTAGCACATAACTTCCAATCATAACTACCAGTACTAAGAAACTTGCAAAAGCAAACTTTGGTAATATTCCAAAGCCAGCTTTCTTTGCTACTTGAGTTTTTGCCTTTCTTGATTCGAAGGTATTAGCCTCGATATTGTTCCATACTCTTTTTTGAGCATTTTCTACATTTTCCATGTTAAGTTTTTTTAAATTTAAATTGATGAGCGTTGAGTTTAATTTAGCGTCTTCCATTTGTTTATGTTTAATATGTAATAAGTTGCTCTTTTAAGTATTGAATCCCTCTTTTTTGTATTGTATGTACTTGGTCTTCACTTATTCCTAGAGAAATTGCTGTATCTTTTCTAGATAAACCATCTAGGAATCTTAGTTTAATAACTTGCCTTGTACTTTCATGTAGGTTTTCAATTGCAACTTTAACCTTATTCGACATTAAATTAAGCTCATTATCATATTCTTCATCAGTTTCAAAGGTTGTAACTGATAAAGATTCCATAATATCTTCATCTAAATTAATAGTATTTTTATTAGATTCGTACCATCTTTTTAGTATATTTCTAGCAAATCCGTATACTATATTAATCTCATTTACCATACTTCCATTCTTGTAATATTTTGTATAGATTTCTAAGAAAGTTTGTTGAATTAAGTCTTCAACTTCACCTTCCCTCACCCCTTTATAGTAGAAGAATCTATATAGCTTTTTAAAGCATAAGTCGTATAGTTGTTTAAATTCCATAGTTTAGGTTTAATAATTCTATAAATATACCATTTGAGGGGGTACAGTTGTGCCTTTTTTTGCAAATAATGATCAATAATAGTAGAATATTCATAGTAATTTGGGTGGGCGTTTGTCCACTTTTTTGTTGAAAATGACTATCATTTAATTATTAACTAATTCTAATGGCAATTCAAAGCGATTTCATGGCTGCAATTAATCAAATTTCAGCTGAAAGAAAGATAGATAGAAACAAAATATTAGACTCTATTAAGCTTGCTATTCTTAATAACTACAAAACCCAATTTGGTGAAGAAGCTGAGGTTAAAGTAGACCTTAATGAAGAAACTGGAAAAATTAGTGTATTAGCTACAAAAGAGGTTGTAAAAGAAGTAGAGAATGAAAAGACTCAAATTGAAGTAATTGAGTCTAAAAAATTAGGATTGTCTACTAAAGTAGGAGAAAAAGTTGAAGTAGATGTAACACCTCAAGCTGACTTTGGAAGAATAGCAGCACAAGCAGCAAGACAAATGATTCTTCAAAATATTAGAGAAGTTGAGAAAGAAACAATAATGAAAGAGTTTGAAGGAAAGGAAGGAACAATTGAAACTGGAATTATTCAAAGAATGGATGGAGATAATGTTTTAATTGAAATCAGAAAGGCAATTGCAGTAATGGATGCTGAAGATAGAATACCTGGAGAGTTCTATAAAAGTGCAAATAAGATTAAGGTTCTCGTTAAAAAGATTGAAGAAACAACAAGAGGTAAAGTTCTTAAAGTCTCAAGATCAGATCCAGATTTTCTAAAAGCTCTATTTGTTATTGAAGTACCTGAAATCGAATCAGGATCTGTGGAAATAAAAGCTATTGCAAGAGAAGCAGGTTCTAGATCTAAAGTAGCAGTTTACTCTAATGTTAATGGAGTAGATCCTATTGGATCATGTGTTGGACAAAAAGGTGTAAGAATTATGACTGTTACTAATGAATTAAAATTTGGAAAGTTTGAAGAAAAGATAGATATTATTCTTTGGGATTCTAAAGCTGAGACATTTATCTCAAACTCACTATCTCCAGCACAAACTATATCTGTAGATTATGAAGCTAAAACAAATACAGCTAAGGTTATTGTTCCTGATGAACAGTTATCTTTAGCTATTGGGAAAGATGGACAAAATGTTAGACTTGCTGCAAAATTATGTGGAGTTAAAATTGATATTGAAGGTGTTACAAAAAAACCAGGTGAAGATGGAGATACACCAAAAGAAGAAGTAAAAGATGAGAAGATAGAAGAAAAATAAGGAAACCTCTCGAGAAGAGAGTTGGCCTCGTCGTCTAACGGTTAGGACACGGCGTTCTCAACGCTGTAATCGGAGTTCGATTCTCCGCGAGGTCACCAATTACTATTACTTATTCAATGGAATTTTCGTTACTTTATTTCCGTTCTCGCAAACCCAGATAATATTACTATTACTTTCGTAAAGAACCTCTTTACTTGAATTACCCATTTCATACCTTGAGATTTTATCTGCTGGAATGTTTGGTGTTTTAATCATTGTTGAATCACCACCCCAATCCCAAGGTCTATCTTTTATTGAACCATCAAACCACTTTTGTAGCATAGCACCTAAATTATCGTGGCCAGATATTATTACTACTCTGTCAACTTCTCCGACTAGTTGTAATTTTTCAAGTAGCATTTTATCTACAAGAAAATTTGAAGGTTTTCTCCTCCACTCTCCTTCGTAAAAATAATCGTTCATAGTTTGCGGAGAAATGTGTGCCATCATATTTTGATCTTTCCCTACCACAACTACAACATTGCAATCAATCGCACGTTGTCCTTCTATTCTTCCAGTAATTAATGTTCCGTCAAATGTTTTTATGACAATTCCTATATTACGGCTATATGGGACATCAGAGTACTTATCTAGATCCAGTAATGCTGTTTCTTTTACTTTTGAGTACTCAATAAAAAGTTGTCTTGCCTCTCTTCTTTCATTTCGTATATTTTGTTCTCGTGAAATTATTTCAGGAATTCTTTTAATGATATTACCCAGAGTAGTTTTGAATTTTCCCCTAGGTTCAACAGTATTTGGATCAGCTTTTGTATCTACTCCAGGAAAATTTGCCATAAAAGAATAAATAATAAATATGTAAGAGAAATTATAGCTACACTATATCAATACTATATCAATACTAAATATTATTTCAAGTTAGAAAAATTAAGAAATGATATTAAAGCGCGATTCTCCGCGAGGTCACCATTCC
>JBAXKR010000094.1:0-3822 GCA_037135235.1 bacterium
ACATTCTTCATACCATAAGCATACAATCTTTAGAAGAATATTTAAATTGATAGAAGAAGTTTGTATTCTAGAATATTCTGAGACATCTTCTGAAATAGATAAAAACCTTATTGTTTTAAATAGGTTTGTATCAATTTGTATAACCTTGTCTTTACTTTCAGAAAATCCAAGTTCATGATTAAAATATATCTTAGAATCCTTTGTAATTTCATTCCCAGTATCTATAAAGTTCTCGAAGTTAACAGAAAAACCGGAGTCCCTCATAAGAAATATACCAAGAGCTGCTAGGAGTAACTTTAGTTTCTCATTATCTATTTCTTCAGATAAATATTTAGTTACTTCTTTGAGATTATGAAAGATTTCTCTAGTGTCATCGGGGTTAATATTGGTTATTTTCTCAACGAGTTCTAAAAGGATCCATATATATATGTTCTTAGTCATATCCTTTTTGAGATCTCTAAAAGAGTTTTCAAGCTTACACTCAGTTAAGATGTCTAAATTTTTACCTTCAGCAAATGTTCCTCTAACAATATTCATAAGGTCTAATTTACCTGCCTTACGACTTTTAGGACTTTTAAGAGATTTGGCAACAACATCAAAGCGACCTCTATCCACTGAAAGTATTGTAAGTATTACATCTTTCTCATTAAGTGGTCTCTTTTTTATTACAAACCCTGTTGTTGTATAAAGCATTATAGTCCAAGTCCAATTTGTGGAGTGTGAGGGGATTCTAGTTTCCCTACCATTTTTCTTTTAACACTTTCTCCTTTTGATGATTCAAAATCTTTAAGTATTTTAGTAGCATTTTCTACTACCTCTTTTGGAAGTCCTGCTAGTTTAGCAACATGCACACCAAAGCTTTTATGAGCTGCACCAGGTGAGATTTTATGAAGGAATGCCACCTCTCCATTACTTTCAGACACTTCCACATTATAGTTAGATATTCCATCAAACCTATCAGAAAGTTTAGTAAGTTCATTGTAATGAGTTGCAAAAAGAGTTCTACATTTAAGATTATCATGAATATATTTCACAACAGACCATGCAATAGCTACACCATCAAATGTAGAAGTACCTCTTCCTACTTCATCTAGTATTACTAAACTTTTACTAGTCGCGTTATTCAATATATTTGCAGTTTCATTCATCTCAACCATAAAAGTGCTCTCACCTTCAGCTAGATTATCTGAGGCACCTATCCTAGTAAACACTCTATCCACTAAAGATAGCTTTGCACTCTTTGCAGGAACAAAAGATCCAATCTGAGCCATTAAGGTTATTAAAGCAATTTGCCTAATATATGTAGATTTACCTGACATATTAGGCCCTGTAAGAATAATTACATATTTTTCACTACTCAGTTCAATATCATTGGTAATGAAATCAGATTTCAATATCTTTTCAACAACAGGATGCCTTCCTTCCGATATTTTTAATATCTTCTGATCTTTCTTTGATTCGTTCCCGTCCTCACTCTCAATGTCTACTAATATTTCTGGATATACATAGTTATTCTCCTTTGCAACAACTGAGAAGGAGAGAAGTACATCAAGATTAGAAATGATCTTAGAAAGACCTTGAAGAATTGGAATGTACTTAACAAATCCAGTTTTAAATTCTTCATAGAGTGATTTTTCAAGAGTCAAAATCTTATCTTCAGCAGATAATACTTTGACTTCCATTTCTTTAAGTTCATCCGTTACATATCTTTCAGCATTTACTAATGTCTGTTTTCTTGTAAATGAAGATGGGACTTTGGAAATCATTCCTTTACTTACTTCGATATAGTAGCCAAAAACATTATTGAATCTAACTTTAAGAGTATTTATACTTGTATCAATAACAAGTTTTCTTTCATACTCACTCATCCATTTACCTCCACCATGTCTAATAACTCGAAGTTCATCTAATTCAGAATTAAATCCATCTACAAACACTCCAGTTTGATTAACATCAAAAGGTGCATCTTCTTTAATAGTTGAAACAATACTTTCTTTAATTTGTTCAATCATAGAGATTTTCGAAAAAAGGTCTTTAAGAAGATCCAATTCTGAAATACTTTTTGAATACATTGGTTTTGATGTATCACTAGCAATATGTACTATTTCAACTAAAGCATCTAGACTTTGTTTAAGGGCTAGAAAATCTTTAGGAGATATATTATTAATTCCTAATCTTCCTGCTATTCTTTCAATATCATAAATTTTATCAAGTTCTAATTTAATACTATTTGCCGTTTCAAAATTATCATAAAAAGACTTAACAACATTAAGTCTTTTTTCTATCTTAGATTTATCTATTAATGGTCGAAGAATAAAATTACGAATAAGTCTTTTACCACCTGGAGTACTTGTTCGATCTAGAATACCTATTAATGTAGACTTAGGGTTCCCTAGTGGGGAAGTAGGAGACAAGAGTTCTAGGTTCCGAATTGTATTGAAGTCTAGATTCATAAATTCATCAAGATTTTCATAAGACAATCCATTAATGTGATATATCTCTGACCTTTGAAGATTCTTAAGATAGGTAACTAAAGCACCAGCTGAACCGATACCATACATATATTCTTCTACACCAAAACCTTTTAAATTTTGAACTCTAAACTGATCTTTTAAAATATCTAATGATGGTTTGTAATCAAATTGAAAATCTTCCACCACTTTGACAGAAACATTTAGAAGAGAAGAAAGAAATGTTTTTAAACTTTGAGTTGTAAGAATTTCCCTAGGTGAAACAGATTTAATAATATCTAGTATTTTACTTGGAATAGTTGGATCATCTCCTGACGTTACTGCTTCTGTTATTTTAAATTCGCCAGTACTTAAATCTATCCATGATAGTCCCCAATGTGTTTGAGCTTTTTGAATTTTCGAAAAGACTGAGACTATGTAGTTGTTGGTTTCAGGTGGAAGATTTTTATCATCAATTAAGGTGCCCGATGTTACAACTCTAACTACATCTCTTTTTACAATTCCTTTAGCAAATTTAGGATCTTCCATCTGATCAGCAATTGCAACTTTAAATCCTGCATTAACTATCTTTCCAAGATATGTGTGGAGTGCATGATGAGGTATACCTGCAAGAGGTCTTTTAGAAGATCCTTTAGATCTAGATGTTAAAGTAAGACCTAATATCTTACTCATAAGCCTAGCATCATCATCGAAGGTTTCATAGAAATCTCCCATTCTAAAAAGAAGCACACAATCTTTATACTTGTTTTTAAGTTCTAGATATTGTTTTTCAGCAGGTGTAGTATTGTCCATAAAGATATTCTAAAGACATAACTTAATCACATTTGGATTCTATTTTGGGATTATATTAAATCCAAGCTAGGATTAACAGCATATGAGTGAAAAAGAAGAAGATATTCAAGAAGTGATATAATTAAAGCCGACAAAGTTAATATTAGTTTTGAGTTCATGAAAGTATCTATATTAATAACTGCATGGAAAGAGCATAGGTCAATAGGGCAATGCTTGGAGGCTTTGGTAAACCCAATATACAAAAATATTCCTGAAATAGACTATGAAATTATGCTTATCTGTCCTGATGAAGCAACTTCGACTGTTGCACTGGAAAAACTCCATGAATTGAATTTCGATATGTCTAAATATGTCCATATTCAAGATCCACAAAAAGGTAAACCATATGCTCTTAATTTAGGATTTTCAAAAGCAAAAGGTAATATCCTTATTCTTACAGATGGAGATACATACGTGGGAGAGAATAGTATTAATCCTTTGATCAATAAACTTCTTGAAGATAAAAATATTGGAGGAGTTACAGGAAGACCAATGTCTAGAGATAGGAGTTCAACAATAC
>JBAXKR010000095.1:0-3796 GCA_037135235.1 bacterium
GCACAACTGGATTAATACTCATTTACTATATACACTTCTTTCCCGAAGTCGGGATAATATGGAAGTGAAGGTGCATTACAGATTGCCCTGCTACTTCGTTATTTGCATTTAATATATTTACTCCTTCTGCATCATTATCTTTCATAAGTTTAATCGAAAGTATTCTAAGAACCTCACCAAAGTGTTTAAACACATCAGAATCTACATCGAGAATATTCTTGAAATGTTTTTTGGGAATAAGCAAAGTATGTCCTTTGTTAACAATATCTATAGGAACAAGTGCAATTACTACATCATCCTCATATACGATCTTTCCAGGTAATTCTTTATTAATAATTTTACAAAAAACACAATCTTCCATTTCTGTAAATTATTATTTAATTATTCTCCCCTAATCTTCTTTGCTAATGTATCAAGTTCTCCATCATCTGCACGTTTTCCGTTATGTGAAGAGATATACCCTTC
This sequence comes from bacterium, assembly GCA_037135235.1. Classification (GTDB taxonomy): domain Bacteria; phylum Patescibacteriota; class Dojkabacteria; family JBAXKR01; genus JBAXKR01. The sequence continues at coordinate 466 of JBAXKR010000095.1, forward strand.
ATAAGAATCAAAATATTTATCTACATTTGAATTAACTGGTTTCCAATCTTTGAAACTTCCTGTTCCATGCATTGGAAATAGTTTGGCGTGTAAGTGATTAACTCCAAATCCTTCGAATATTAATCCTGTTCTTCCTACATCTTCTAATTTAGTATCCAATAACTTTGCTACTTTTCTTGATGCTTTAATGAGCAGAAGTGTTACTTCTTCTGGAACATCTGCAAAGTAACTATCATAATGTGTTTTTGGAATAACTACAGTAAATCCTTTGGTATTAGGAAATATTGTTAGAAATGCTAAGTGCTTATCATCTTCCCATACTTTAAAAGAAGGCACTTCCCCTTTTGCTATCTTACAAAATAAACAATCTTCCATGATGTATATTGGTAATAGCTTATAGAATTAATAATAAAGATACTATTTCAGTTGTTAAATCTATTCTAACTCTGCTTGTTCGAATATCTGTTTAAATGATCTCACTTTATTAACATCATCATCATTTAGAAGAAATGGTTTAACTTCTTTTGAAAGCATTTCAAAGTCTAAATTTGATATATATTCAAGTATTTGTTTTTTTACACCAGCAAAATTATCTGTATTAAACTTATCAAAGAGAAACTTAGGATCTGGTTTAGTTGTTTGCAAAAGAAAAGATATATCATAAAAATCTCTTCCTTTCGCCTTTTCTCTATTTGTTATTGTCCAAAGTTTTTGAGAAAGAATAACATTCTTAGGTGTAACAATTATTGGTTTGGTAATATCAAACTTGTTTAAGATGTATGTCTCTGTTTCGTAAGACACCTTTTGATCGAATGTATCAACTTGAATTAGTATTTTTTCACTTTCAAGAGGAGACAAATTATTCATTTGAAGAATCTTTGGAAACTTTATTTTGCAGTGAAGTACCATAGTTTTAGTTATAGTTATTTCAACTTCAAATCCATACCTTTCTAATTCTTTCTTTATGTATTCAGATAGAGTTGTAAATTCTTCTTCAGTTAAGTTTTTGTTATCAAAGTCCAGGTCTTCTGAGAATCTTTTAGATCCATATACAATCCTAAGACAAGTTCCACCAAGGAAAGATAACTTTGCCCCTATTTTGCTAGTATATATTATGCTTAATATTAAGCACTGAAGGTATTCCCTTAGTAGTCCTCTATCAAACTTTTGAAGATCTGAAGAATAGAACTTTTTAATTTCTTCTAATGTAATCATTACTTTATATATTTAAGTAAAAGGTTAACCCTTTGTGTGAGTGTTGCACTATTAATTGTTTTTACCATTCTATTAAGTTCGGAAGTTTTAAGAGATTCCTTTAAGATTTCAATATTAAACCTGAGCCCTTCTAAATCTGCAAAACTATTAACATTATTATTGAAGTGAAAGAAATCAATAATTGCCTTTTCTAAAGTAGCAATCCTGTATGTTGTATTATCTATTTTAATTAGTTCATATCCCCAGAATAGTCCTTCACTTATAGACTTGTAGCTGAACTTTCCAATTTCAGTATCTACCTCCAATGTACTATTAGTGGTAACCGAAGTAATTGTTTGCACTGCTTCAGGTATAACTCCATAATGGTTTAATGCCAATTCTAAGGATATATATGATGGGGAATATATCTTATTAGCAATTAAATATAGGTCATAATTAGTTGGCTTGTAATCTGAAAAGATGTAGTTATTGCTCCTAAGCTTGATTACCCAGCTCATTTTCTTCCATTCATAAAGCGTCTCTTGCCTAAAGTTAGGATCAATTAACTTAATGTCGTCAACTGAAAATACCTTTAATTCACCTAGTTTTTGCTTTAATTCATTTAATTTCATTCTTAAATTCTACGCTTTTCCGTAGATTTTGTAAACAGAAAGCCACTTTTGGTCAATAATAAGCGAAATTACTAGATGTTTAGCAAAAGACCATACTTCGATAAAGAAGCCTTCACTTTTATAATCTCACAATACAAACAATCTTCCTTTTGAAAAAACTAATTATCAATTTTGAAAGTATGAATATTTTGTAGCTTGTCTGGTAAATGATCTATCCCTTCAAATTCTTTTACAACAAGGGATTGAATTCTATCTTTTACACTTGATTCAAGATTAGTGTGGGTCATTTCTTTCTTCCCACCAATGCTTTCACAATCATCTTCAACTAGAATATCTGGAAGAATTTTGGTAACAACATCTTCGTAATCTTCTCCTTCTTTTCTGTAATACAGATTTTCATATTGAGGAAAGTAGTATTGCTTTAGTATATTTTTAATTGAGATTATTTCGTTTTCTTTTCTTCTAGAAGTCAGGTAATAGATAGTACTTCCACTTTGAACCCAATTTTGAATTTTATCTACTGACATTCCAATTGGAATATATTTTGCAAAATCATAGGGTGAACCTGTCTCTACTTTGAAATTATCTTTGCTTGAATAATATGAGATATTTCTTTCCTCACCTTGAATGCCTTTATCTTTGGATTTTTTGACTCTATTTTCTCTACTTAGGGTTTTCGCAGATGAGAACATCAATATTGTTCCTTCAGTAAATATCAATATCTTCATTTTATTTCAACTTTATTTCTTACTAATTGATTCAAGTGAATAGAACTTATATGAAGATGGCATACCTTCTAAAATAGTTGCAAGTTGGCCTTCTAATATATATTCTTTTCCAACACTATTAGTACCTAGTACGATTGAATCATAAACTAAATTTTTAGATAGTATGTATAGGTTTGAATAATCTTCAGGGTTCATTGCATCTGGTCCTTCTGCAGCAAATTGTCCCTCAGCTCCATCCATAAGTTGTAAGAAATAATAATAATTCGTTGAATCAGGAAAGCCATATGAGGATGCGTATCTATATTTATCAAGGTTTCCCTTAAATGTTATAGTTAATTTTTCTCTAGTTGAAGCATTAATTAGAATATTATTAAGTGCATCAATATTGCTTTGTTTTTCTCCTTTCGTTATTTTCATTTCGGCGGTCCAATGCATAAAATATGTATTGGAATAGCATGGATATTCTATAGATTCATTGTTTTTGTATTCATAATAAGTAGATTTTTCTCCCCAGTAATATGTATTGTATGAAGTATCGGAAGTTAAAGGTAACATGAAATTAGTTTCATTTACTTTAATTGCATTTGGTGTTGCTTCTATTTTTTCACATTTTCTCCCGTCATTATATTTAATTGTGACTTCAGAACTTCCAACTGAAATTATTAACTGTTTTGTGAGGTCTGTTAGCTTTTCATCGTTATACTTTGCACTTACACCTAAATTATCTGGGTATGTGAATTCAATAATATCCCAGTTTTTGTAGTTAGGCAGACTTAA
>JBAXKR010000096.1:0-3778 GCA_037135235.1 bacterium
GGTCTATCATTTCTTTGGACTCAACAGAATTATATGTTTCGTTGTAGTATTGTTCTGCTGATAACCATATAATCATTTCATCCCACTCTCTTGCAGTTTTATAACCATCACTTTTACCTTCATCAAATGAATTAATTATCTGCTGCTTCTCCATTGCTTTGGCTTGTTGAAACAATCCTTCAAATTGCATCTTTTGTTCGTCAGTTATATGAATTGATAAACATTCTTGTAACCATTCTGCTGCTGTCTGTTTACTCATTTTATTTCTTTTTAAATTGTTCAAACCATTTTTTAAGCATGTTTGCTACAATTGAAGTATTTTCTACATTGTGAGATTTACAAAGTATTTCTAATATTTCTTCCTCACTATACATTCTTTCAGCTTGCCATTTAGCACCTTGAATAAATGACATTTTTGATGTTAAATTTTGTATAGGGTCAAGCCACATATTTTCAGCAGCTTCTTCCATTTGAAATTGAATTGAAAGAAGTTCATTTTTAAGCTTTCTTTCTTCAGATTGCTTTTGAGATTCTGATATGATAAATTGACTTAAATTATTTAATTTATCACCATCCCAAATTTGGTTTAATTTTACTTCTTTCATATTTTAGTTTAAGTTATTAATCCGCAACTAAACATAGCTGCCATTATATAGGGAATACTACTATTGATTCATTTCTAAATATTCTATTAAATATTTAGCATAATCTGTAAGAAGAACTACACCTTCAAATTTAAATTCTTTTTCTTTATTTTCCAATGCGTGTTTATAAGCAGTTTTGAGTTTGTTATAAGTTGCTATAGTAAATTCCATATTATTTTAGTTTATTAAATAATTCACGTAAGTCTTCTATTGTTTTTTTCATAAAAATGTCTTCAATGTCCAGTACACTTCTGGTTATAAGACTCCTAAGTAATAATTTAGAACCTGTTTTTTCTAGTTCTTCAATCATATGAGAACCTTTTTCTCCACATTTTTGTTTAATAGCAAAGTATTCTTTTTTAATTTCTTTATGTATTTTTTCTGTAATCCCACAAGCATCTCCCACGTTTGTTGCTTCATGGTTAAAATCACTTTTTGTATTATTTATTTCATTTGGGATATTGCGTATAGCCCAATCTATTTCCTCTTTGGTAAGATTATTATCATTAGATAAGATAACTTCCATTATTCTATGTTTCATATTTTTAGTTTTAGATTGTTTAACTTATTGATTATCAAACTTATTAAAGATTTCTAACGTGGTGTCCACATCTTCTTGAAGTGGTGTAAATGGTAATTTATTAACTTTTGTACACAATTCATTAATGTCTTTTGTGCTACAATAACCTTCAACATCATTTAGCACGTCTGTTGTGTAATCAAGATCAAAATTATTATCTTCATTCCAAAATTTAATAACTGCGCATTCCCACAACCCCATTTCTGAACCCTTAGTGCTGCGTCCATAAACTGCACTTACGCCATAATTATTGTCAAATTTCCACACATATTGTTCATTAGTATAATGCATGTAAGCATCATCTGCCAGTAATATTTCATCTGGTAAATGAAATAATGGCTCAAATTTAAAAATATCTTTCATTTGTATTTATTATTTGTTATATTTTAACACTTTTTGTTCAAGCACTACATTATGACACTCCCATGCAGTAAAAATAGTGTCCTTATTGGTTACAATCATATCATATTGAATAGTATCTATGCTTTGTTGAGCACTATTCAATATACTAAACTCTGAATCAGTGGTATGGGAATTACCTACACACACTGTATCTCCAATTGTGAGGGGAAGTTCTAAATCATTCTCCACTATAAGCAAATGATTATTTAAAATATTCCTAGCTCTCCATGTATTAGATTTAGTAAAGGTTTCTCCAGATTTAGAAGTACAAGAACTAATTACTAGTGTTGTAAGTACTAAATAAACTATTTTTTTAGTTGCTTTCATGTTGGTTGTTTTTTTTTAGTGTTTGTTTAATAAATAAATGGTGTTTGTTTATAAGTTCTTTTGTGAACAACCAGGAATTAACTTTGCTAGACTTCCTGAAGTTTCTATCTAGCTACACAATTTATCTAAAGCAGTTTTTGTTATTGTAGTGATGCTCAGCACTTTAATAAATGCACTCAGGTGTAGCCCCACATCAATCAAGTTTGTTAATAATGTGTTGATAACTATATATCCTATAACTATCGATAATGTCAGAAATATTTAGTAACTTGTTAATGTAGTGCAGTTGACAAATGATTACTTCATCAAAACAACAACTAAACTAGTTCCTAAACTTAGGAAAGGGAGCTCTTTTTCTTTGAGCACTTTCTTTTTGCAGTGTTATTTGAATCAATTTTGTTGTTTTGCTAAGTTTAATTAACACTCATTTGATTGATTCTCTAATGAATTAAGTTCAGAATCATTTTTACTTGTATCATCAAGTAATTTAAATCCTATACCACAAACCATGTAAAATCCATCATTACCTTGGATAACATCACCCACTGATGTTGATCTTGTTTCATTAAAACACCAATCAACATGGTCATTTTGAGCATATTCAAATGCTTTTTCTAAAGAATCTGCTTCAACAAATCCAACATAAATTCTTGGTTGGTTTTCTACTTCTTCAAACTTGTTGATACCAGTAGAATGGTAAATGTGAAACTGTTGCATAATTTGGTTGGTTTTTAAATTGTTAATTGATTGTGTTTTACACCTAAAACTATACTATATACATGGCTTAACATAAAGCGTATAATGTATAGAAACGGTGTCCTCAACATCTTGGAAAGTTATTAAGTTTTTTTTGTTAACCCCTCTGCACTCAGTTGTAATAGATAGTATCTGAATAGTTTGTCTATCTAATGTCTTATTTATTCTACAACTGCTCACCCTTGGGAGACTGATTACTGACCCTTTACTTACCACCTCAGTGCTGTTCAATTGGTAATCAGTGTGGTTTCACATCTTAGGTTGTGAGTTTAAACAGGATTACACCCTGTCCTAAGAAGTCTTTATATCCACGTGAGTTGTGGTGCAGCATTAACTAGAATACATAATTGGCTATCTACTGCCACATAATTTTGCTTGGAAAGTAGATGTTGTAAAGTCAATGAAAACTGAGGAGGTGTCTTTTACCCCCTCAGTATCAATGAGTTACACTAAACTCTTCATCTAAACTTCATCTACTATTTACTAAAATTGTTCAAAATTATTACATATCACCATCTGTGATATCAATATCTTTTGCAGAACTCTTGGTAACCACTTTTTGTAATATAGTACTACTAGGTGTTGTCATCATACTTCTTTGTAGTTCAAACATCTCTGAGGACATAGCTCTGTAAACATCTGAGTAAGTGTTAGTTAACTTATCTTTTGATTTACTTTTCACTAAATCTACATGGTTACCTTCAAAGTTACTAGTGAAAAACAGTGGTGAACCATCTTCATCTACTCTGTAGTTAATACCTTGTACATCTTCAAAGTCTTCTACTTCATCTGCAGTGCCAGAAGTAATCTTGTAAACATAAATTCTAACTAAGTTACCTGCTTGAGATACTTTGTTGTACTTGTTAATTAAACTTGCTTTCATTGTTTTTAATTGTTTTTAATTGTTTTTAATTGTTTATATAAATTTGAGTTAATTGCTTAATTACTTAATAAGCTAAATATCTAGAGATGAAGAGATAAAAGGAATGAGCGCAGCGAATGACTAACTAGTTAACAGAACTTACTCATGAGCTCGTGAGCAACTAACTTGGGAATTAGTTTGCACTCT
>JBAXKR010000097.1:0-3773 GCA_037135235.1 bacterium
TAATAACTACAAAGAAAATTCTGAAATAGTATATAGCTATAATACTACAACAAGTAAGCTAAATACGGTTTCTGGAACTAACTTTAATATATGGGAAGGAAAACTTGGTAATGATGAAGGTTTCGCATATTACAAAGCAACAAGAGATAGTAAGTCAGATATATATAAACTTAATCTTGAAAGTGGAATAGTAGAAAAGATTACAAGTTCTGGAATTATATCTAACTACTTCCCTCTGAATAAAGATGTGTTACTAACACAAATTACTAAAGATGGAATTAGTAAAATGCAAATTCAAGCATTAGGAAGTCAAGATGCTAAAGACGTTCCAGTAAATACTACATTTTCAATGTGGCCAAGTAACTATTATTACCCTTATGCTGACTAATTTTGATCCTGAAAAGGAAGCTCATCAAATTGAGCTTTGTAAAAAAGATGTGCGACACTTTAGTAATATATATGAAGCAAATGTTGATAGACTCTATTCATATTGCCTATTAAGATGTAACAGAAACGAAGAAAGAGCAATGGATATTGTTTCGGATACATTTACTAAAGCTATAGAAAATATTGAGAAATACAACTATACAGGTAGACCTTTTATTGCTTGGCTATATACAATTGCTCATAACCTCATAATTGACCAGTACAAACAAAAGCAGACATTAAGTATTGACGAGCTTGAATTAGAACCAAAAGATGAAACAGAGGAGCAAATAGACAAACTGGCCGATCAAGAACTCAAAGATATAATAAAAGAGATGATAAAAGAGCTCCCAGATGACATACAAGATTTGCTAATTCTAAGAAATGATCAAGATTTATCATTTTCTCAAATTGCTGACTTAAAAGGAGAGAAGGAAGGAGCTATTAAAATGAGATATTACAGAGTAGTTGAGTATTTAAAACAAAAATTGTCTAAAGACAAGCCAGATCTCATGAAATATATGAATGTAATACTAATGTTTATAGTCATTTAATTTGCTTTTTTTGAGTTACTAATAGATATAATATCGGTTAATTATATATATGAACAGATTAGAATTTAATCAAAACAGAATAATTAGGTTAATTAAAGAAGGGTTTAAAGAAAAGCCTGCTTTATCAGTACTTAGAAGAAAAAATTTAGACAAAATTGTTGGAAATACAATAGAGCTAGCATCACAAAAACAAAGAAATGTGCAATTAGATAGAACAGTAAATAAACTAGTACAACAAGCACCCAAAAGAGGATTTATAGGACTTTTAAGTGGTATAGCAAGATGGCAAATTGCTATGCTATCAATATTTGTTCTTGTATTCGTCACTAGTGGAGTTGCGCTTGCTAATCCATCTATTGGAGAGAATATTAAGACTGCTTTAGCAATCGAGACAGGAACAATAGAGATTAGTTCAAACGTGATCGATTCTAATGTGTTTTTAAGAAATATTAACGAACAAGATTTTAAGCAAGTCGGAACTACCAATCTAACTCTTAACAAAATACCTTCTGGGGATTATGAATTCTATGTTCAAAAAGAAGGATATATTCAAAGTAATATTATCCGATTTAGTCTGAATAGTGGGAAATTCTATAACAAATACGTAAGTCTTGAGGAAGATATTGCTGATAAGAATGTTAAGTCCTTAGATTATACTAATTCAGAATTCGGAATCTATTTAAAATACCCAGAAACAGCAACCCCTATTTTTGAAAAATATAGCGATGATAGTTTTAAATTATCAATTAAAGCATCAGATTCAATATTTGTTTTACAATCTCAAGAAACACAACCAACTTTAGTTCCAAACTACAAAAGTGAGGATATTCAATTATCAAAATCAAATGTTGGAATAAGGAGATATGCATATAAGAATGTATCAGACACATTCTCAAAAGATTCTACTTACAAGTACGGTGTTTCAACAAATGGACTATTTCAAATAAATAATATTAGCTATTTCCTTTATTCTGAATCCATAAGTGAAACTAATACTTTATTTGATAGCATCATTAAAAATCTTGCATTAACAAAAACAAAAGTAGCTGAAACCACATACAAGCAATACAAGTTTTCAGATTCAAAGCTTGGAATTAGCTTTAGTTACTATGACGACTTTATATACAGTACAGAAATTAATACAAGTAATGAGTACAAGGTGAAACTTGAGAATAAGAACAACAAAGATATAGTAATTAGAATTCACTGGAAAGTAGGGGAGTTTGGACAGTCAGATCCTATTAATTTCTCAAGCTCAAATAATCAAAATATTAGTCAAACTACTATTAATTCAACTCTAGCATATTCACTTACATCCCAAGCATTTGAAATAGCTTATCTTCTACCTAATAATACAGCTATATATGCAAGTAAGATTAATTCTGATTTAGTATCAGTAAGACTACTTAAGCAAAAGGAATTACTATTATCTACATTCCAAAGCAGTAATCTAGCTTTACCTGGAATTATTTATCCATATCAAGTAACTAGTTCAAATACAACCTCCAGTATGCCTACATCTCTAAGTTCATCTAGTGCTACTAGTTCATACAAGGCAAAAGATTAGAAATATATCAAGTAATCACAAAATGGTATAATTAAGTCATTAATGTTGTTATCTTACACTTATGAATTGGTTAGCAAGATTTATCTATTGTTCAAAAATAATATCAGGAAAAAAATCTGTTATTGGAAGATATGCTAAGGTCAAAATCTATGGGAAAGATAATAAATATCAGATTCTAAAAGCTAAGGTGGACACAGGAGCGTATACAACCAGTATAGATAGGGAACTTGCAATTGAACTGGGATATTCAGATCTTGTTACTTTATCCGACAATCCTGAGTTCAGAAAGTATGTAGATAAACCACAAGAGGAAGTAAAACAAAAGATTCTTCATATTCAAACAGAAGCATATAAAGAATTTAAGGACAAACATCCTGATTTAGCTGCAGTAAAGGTTGTTATATCTACAAACGGTATCAGTATTCGACCAAATTTTGTGACAAATATAAGCATTGGAGGGAAAGTAATTGAGACCACAGTTAATATTGGTGATAGATTACATATGAAAAATAGATGTTTAATAGGAAGAAAGAGTTTGAAACTATTTTTAGTTGATGTTAAAGCATAACGAAATCAAAATATGGCACTCAATTTAGACCAAATACAAAAGTATGCAGATCTTTTAGTTAATTTTGGGTTATCGGAAGGAAACGGGATTAAGAAAGGCGAAAAAGTTCTATTAACTTGTACAAATTACGAAAACCCAATTGTAAATGCAATTAAAACTTCAGTCGAAAAAGCAGGTGGAATGATTCTATTAGATCAGTTTCTAGTTCTTTCTTCAAAAGAACAAAGTGAGATTACTGATCCAGTTGTACTATCAAAGTACTATCATGAGTACTTCTTTAGGAAAATTAGTGTAGACCATCATATTCAACTATCTGGAAAGAGTATCAGTAATATGCCAGGGTTTTCTTCAACCCCACTTGCAAAAGAGATTTGTGAATTTGAATACAAAAACTTCATAGAAGAAAAAAATAACTTAATTAGAAAGAATAAGTATTCATACTGTAGAGCATACGACACAAGTATTCTTAATCCAGCTTATTTTTTCCTAGACAAAAACAATCCCACTGAAGAATTTCAAATTAGAAAAAACAATCTGAATGAAATTTGTATGAAATTTTTAGAAAAAGCTGAAAAAATACATGTTTACTCAGATAAGTTTGACCTAAACATGCTCGTTGGAATTAATAGAAAATGGTGCTTCATGACAGGTCATAATA
>JBAXKR010000098.1:0-3694 GCA_037135235.1 bacterium
TTAACTATACTTTCATGTATTACAATATCTTTAACATTAGTATTTCTAAGTATTACTTGACCAGCATTAATTGATTTTAAGTTAGTTTTTGAATATTCAATTGGATCTAGATCTAAATCAATATTCAAATATTCGGCAATGTGAATGAGGGAAAGTGGTACTTGGTTATTTTTAAGTAGTAATTTATTAACCATGCTTGTTGAAGCTGGCTGTCTTGCATTAATTTCAATCAGATATACTTCTCCTTCTGAGACTATTAGATCTAATCCAAATAGTCCTTTAAACCCGTCTTTATACATAGCTTTCCCAACTATTTGAGTCATCTCAATTACCTTATTAACAATCGAGTCGGTAATAAAGTAATCAGTTTTAAAGTTATTTCCAACTGTTGAAAAAACATTTTGAGTTAAATGTCTTTGTCCTGTAATTTGTTCCGATAAACCAGCAAGGTAAACTCCTTTTTTTGTAGTTACTGCATCAAATGTAATAGTTTTACCTACTATGAATTTGCATACCTTTACTTTTGTTTCTGGGAATGTATTTTTAATATCTTTAATATCATTTTCTTGAACTATTTTTCTTGTTCCAGTTCCTGTGTGTCCTCTGTTAAACTGAATTAAGAATCCGTTTCCATACTTTTTAACAAGAGTAGAGTAATCAAGTTTATTTACATCTAATATCTCAGATTCTGGAAACTTTACTCCAATTTCTTTAAAAAACTCTAATTGAGGGAATTTATGTTCGAATTTGTGATTTAATTCTACTTCTGGATTAAGAACTGAAACCTTATTCTCTTTATTATACAAAGATACTTGGGGTGATGGTTTAAAGAATTGTATATATCTATCTTTCCCAAACTGGTCCATATATTTTTGAACTTCAATATGTGTAAGAAGCTTATATGAACTTCTAAATATTGAATTCTTTTTACCAAGTTTCTTTTCAAGACAGAATATTTTTGCTCCCTTTTTCTCAAGAATATCTACCGACTCGTTATAGTCGATACAAACAATATGAAAGTTCTCTAGAATAGATTCTAGACCTATTGCTCTTTCGGGATCATTGGTGACATAGAATATCGGCTTACTTTTTGTTAACTCATTTACTTTGGAGACTATAGTTGGTGTATTATTCATTAATTTCCACTAACAATTATTAAAGGTCTCTTAATAATATTGCCTGTTTTTAAAGATTTAATCAAGCCTGAAAAGGCACAAGTTGAGTTTAAGGGGATTTTAACTTCATTATCATTTAATATTTGAGTTGATTCATGAATATCATTATCACTAATCACATATCCTAAGCCTCTTGATGTCCATATAACTTTAATGAGATCTTCTTTTCTACTTGCAATTCTATCTACAACACATGAAATAACGGAAGTAGGTGAATCTGTATAGTCAATATCAAATTTACCTGCTATTGGGTGTACTTTAGTTGTTTGGCATATGTAAAGTTTTGGAAGACTAATATTCGGAATAGATATCAATTTATCCATGTATTCTTGAAGCTTGAAACCGTCATTTGTATTAATATCCTTAAAATATTCAGGATATTTAGCAATTAAGTATCCTAGATATATTCCAATTGCTGATGTGCCACTACTTGTAGTTGTAAATATACTATCAAATTCAATATTTGCAAGTTCCTCTCCAATTCCCAGATATCCAACGATTGCATTATCATCATCAGATGCTCTTAAATTAAATGCACCGCTAGTATTACAATATTTAATACAATTTGATGTTGGCTTTAAAGAGCTCTCTATTTCTATATTTAATACATCAATATTAGTTGAATTTTCGTAGGATTTTAATTTTAATAGTTTTTCTTTACTAAGATTTTCAGAAACAAACACTTTGAGTTTCACTTTAAAACCTAGTTTCTCTAACTTTTCTATGTTTTTTGATAAGTACTCTGAAGCGGATAAAGCGGCATTTCCTGAACTAGATATCGCAAAAGATTTAATTCCATTACCTAACTTGTAACTTAATTCATATGATAGAGATCTATCTTTAAAAGATCCAGTTGGGTTGTTATCTTCTCTTTTAAATAGAATAGTTGAGGGAAATGGGGAATACTCATTATCTGGACTATTCCATATCTTTAAAGTAGTAAATTCTTTTTCCTCTAGTAAAGTATTACCTTCGAATAATGATAAATCAATTTTCAAATTACTCTTAAAGCTATTTAGTAGATTATTGTTTTCTGTTGTCATGTGTGTATAACTTAAATTTTGATAAATAGTATCAGAAATAGTATCATCTTGAAACTATCTATTATATTACCACTAAATGAATACAGTAAAATCAGTTGGAAGAAAGTTTAAGTGTTTAGAGTGTAAAAACGAATGTGACTTAAATTCAAAGATATTCCAAGTAGGAGATATTTACGAGTGTCCAATGTGTGGAATTGAATATGAGGTTACTAATGTAGATTCTTGTGGAGAACTTGAACTTAGTATTATTGAAGAAGAAAAATAGTCTATGGTACTTTTTTCATTAATGCCGTAACTGTATTAGCCCAGTTTTCTTTATCACCATTGCCACCAACATATATTTGTACTATTTGGTGTGGATCATGTAATCCTTTTGCAGAGTACATGCTTCCAAAATCACAGATAATGTCACTTACTGCTTCATCCCATGATCCATATTGAACTCCATTTAACCACCCAAACGGATTATATTTCTTTACAGGTTTTTTACCATATCCAGATTCATAACCTGCAATTGAGACCACGAGTTTGTAATCTACTCCACATCTTTCAGAAGCTTCTAAAATACTTTTTGAACTGTTAGCAAAACCTTCATTTCCAACTCCAATTAAATAGTTTTTTAAATCCATTACCTTCTTTTCTTTAGTTTCTTTTGCAACTCTTTCAGCTTCTAATTGAGCTAATTCTTCAGCAGTTATTTCTTGAACAATTGTTTCAGTTTTATTCTCAGGTGTAAATATTTTTGATAAAACAGATGGAATAGGGAAGTTTAAAAAACTTGTTTCTCCTTCAGCATATACATTAAAACTTTGTTTTTTAGAAAGTATATATGAACCTGATGTGACAATTAGAATAACTGAAAATATTAAAGTTAAAGGTAACCTTCCAAATTGAGAGGCTTTAATTATTATCTTTTTTATTGTCTTGTTTTTACTTTTTTTCTTACTCAATGTTAAAGAGATAAATTAATAAAGAAAATCAATTACCTAATATACTATGCTAGCAGGTTTTAAAAATTATGTATATTTTCTGTATTGATTGAGTACATTCCACTAAGTGGTGACATATTAAATATCTCTTACATATTCTTTAACACTATACTACCAATATCTAAATTAATTTTAGACTTATGACTTAAGAATAAAATCAGTAAGTAAATAAAAAAATAGATACTTCAGTATATTTTGACATAAAAAATTGAAGGACTGAATAAAATATGCAACAATTCAAAATATAGTTAATCTACATATAAACAATTATGAATAATGATATAAGTGAAGATAAAAAATTTAATGAAATATATAGTCAGTGTAAAGATTGTACTATGACATCAGTAGAAAGGGCTTATTCTTTATATAAAGCAGTTGAATATATTATAGTTAACAATATTGAAGGTGATTTTGTTGAATGCGGAGTTTGGAAGGGAGGAAGTGTTATGATTATGGCTAAAACTTTGCTTTTGTTTGGGAAAAATAA
>JBAXKR010000099.1:0-3663 GCA_037135235.1 bacterium
TACATAATGACTCTACCTTCTGAATGTCTTGCTGCTCTTCCCATTGTTTGAATAAGGGAAGTTTGTGATCTTAAGAACCCCTCCTTATCGGCATCAAGGATCGCAACTAATGATACCTCTGGAAGATCTAATCCTTCTCTTAATAGATTAATTCCAACAACAACATCAAATACTCCCTTTCTTAAACTATTTAATATTTCTATTCTTTCAATTGCTTCTCTATCTGAATGTAAATACTCTACTTTTACATCCTTTTCCTTAAGATAGTTAGTAAGTTCTTCCGACATTCTTTTGGTAAGTGTTGTTACTAGTACTCTTTGTTTGTTTTTAATTGTTTTAAGGATTTCTGATATTAGATCGTCAATTTGTCCTTTAAATACTATGTTCTCTTGCTTCTCAAACTTCTTTGTAACTAGCATATCCTTTGTTAATAGGGAATGTTCTTTAAGTTTTAAGTATAGACTTTCTGCATTCTCAGAAAATGCTGGTCTAATATCTACAATAGGGTCAAGAAGTCCTGTCGGCCTTATTATCTGCTCAACTAATCCGGTGTAATCTTCTGGAAGATTTCCCTTTTGTTTATTCACAATGTTTTCTTTAAGTTTTTCTTCAACACTTTGTTTACTTAAATTTAGCTCATATTCAGCTGGAGTTGCACTTACATATATTGCCTGATCAATTCTTTTGTTAAACTCATCAAACTTTAAAGGCCTATTATCCAGTGCAGAAGGTAGTCTAAATCCATAATCTACAAGATTTTCTTTTCTAGCTCTATCTCCATGGTACATCCCTCCAACTTGAGGAATTGATACATGAGATTCATCCACTATTAGTAGCCAATCCTTTGGAAAGTAATCAAGTAGAGTTGATGGTGGTTCTCCTTTTTGTTTACCTGAGATTATTCTTGAATAGTTCTCAATTCCACTAACATATCCAACTTCTCTAAGCATCTCAAGATCAAAATTTACTCTTTGTTCAATTCTTTTCGCTTCAAGTATTCGACCCTTAGAATTGAAGTAATCAATTCTTTCTTTAAGTTCTTTTTGTATTTGAGGCATAGCAGTTTTAAGTTTCTCGAAAGGAGTAACAAACTGTTTGGCAGGGAATATCTTAACTTCAGATGGTGTATCTACAACTTTAGCAGTAATTGGATTTACTATGGATATCTTCTCAAGAATATCTCCAAAGAATTCAAGTTTAGCTGCATGATCTTCACTTGCAAGGTAGATATCTATGATCTCACCTCTAACTCTAAATGTTCCAGGTTCAAAATCATATGAATTTCTCTGATATTGTAAATCATTAAGTTGAGTAAGTATCTTATCTCTCATATATTTCTCCCCCACTTTAAATACTCTAGTTAGTTCCATATAGTCATCGGGATCTCCTAAGCCGTATATACAAGAAACTGATGCTATGATTATTGTATCTTTCCTTGAAAGTAGACTTTGAGTAGATGCATTTCTATATTTTTCAATATCTTTATTAATTTGAGCTTCTTTTTCAATAAACAAATCTCTTTGGGGAACATACGCTTCTGGTTGGTAATAGTCGTAATATGATACAAAGTATCTAACTGCATTGTCAGGAAAGAACTCCTTAAATTCACCAAATAGCTGAGCTGCTAATGTTTTGTTATGTGCAAGTACTAATGTAGTTTTACCTACATTTTGAATAATATTAGCCATAGTAAAGGTTTTACCTGTACCAGTTGCTCCAAGAAGGGTTTGATGTTTAACTCCACTTTCAATACCTTTAGTCAGGTATTCTATTGCTTTAACTTGATCTCCTGCTGGCTTAAATTTTGAAGTTAGTTTGAAATCCATAATGTCATTTTACTATATCTCTCTCTATATTACCTTGATTAATCATATATTATGATTGTTTCCTTAGTTTTAGTTGCTTTAGTAGTACTTCAACTGTTGAGACTATAACCTTACTGTAGTAGTTCTCCAGAGATAGAACTGGAATTTTAACACCATTAAGTTCTTTTAGACTATATATCTTTGGATTAGATATAATTGCAGAACTTTGAAGTTTAGCTAATTCAATCAATTCTAACTGTGGTATTGTAGTTTCTACATTTCCTGAAAAATCAAGATTATATGCTAATGCTGCAATACTATCTTGAGCAATTTTACTCTCAATTAAATTATTATGACCAGTTCCTCTAATTTTGATTCTAGTTAAGCTTGTTCGATCTAATAGGAACTGACATAAAGAAGATTTAAATTCTTCTTTATCAGTTTCAGGTAATTTTGATAAACCCCTCAAATTACCTTCTAATATATTTGAGGTCATATACACAAGATATGCATGTGATAATTTGTTTTTAGTGGTGACAATAAGGCCTCTATTAATTTCAGACAATTGAATATTCTAATATTTATGAATATAATTATATCTCCTAATCCATTAATCACAAAGGATTTTCAATTTAGAAGTTAAACAATTCTCTTAGGCTATTTAATATTAAGCTAGTTGGATCTGAATTTGATTTTAATGTAATTGCTACTACATTACTTGAATATGAAATATTTTCAGCCTTATCCTTACTCACTGCTCTAAAGTGATATACCTTAGATGGTTCAAGACCAGATAGAACAACCATATGATTGTATGTCAGATTAAAATCAGTTATTGATTTCATTGGATATATTTCAGAATATCCTTCTCCATACTCTACTATCGATGTACTTGGTTCATCTGTATTCCAAGTTACAATAATCTCTGATTTTCCTGAGTTAGTTGTTTTTAATTCATTTGGAACAGATTCAGATGTCATATCAGTAATACTAGGTGGTCTTGTATCTGTAGCTGTTGTAAATTTAATTGATTCACTTACTGCTTCATTACCTTGAGAATCCCTACCTTTAACTACTAAGATATATGATTTTTCTGATAGTAATCCTGATAATGTTGCCTTATGCTCACCTTTTAGAAGAGTTAAGTCTATCTTATCTTGAGTTTGTTTTGAATTTGTTTCTGGATAGTATGTAAGAATTGATGACATATCTGTATTTGTATTCCATGATACTAATATAGTTGTATCTGCTGTATTTTTAATTTGTTGAATCTTAACATCAGAAACACTTGGTTTTGGAAGTGTTGTAAGATCTAATATTGTCCCTTCATACTCTATTCCCTCACTATCTACAGGATTTACTCTGTAGTAATACTTAGATCCACTTTCTAATCCTTCTAGATTAATTGTATAGCTAGTTTCACTTAAAGAAGTACTTAATTCTTTCATTCCTCCAAATGATGTTGATTTACCATAGTAAAGTTTTACTTTTGTAGCTTTAATAGTTGTAAAGTCTATTCTCGCTGTGTCTATACCTACATACTTTATTTTTACATTCTTTACTGATGGAGAACCATCTGTTGTAAATGATAACTCACTTGACTCCCCTGTATTACCATCTTCATCTGTAAAACGAGCTTTGTAGTAATATGTTGTTGATGGATTTAAACTATTTAATTCTACTTCATGATCTGTAATTTGATTTGAATATGATGTTTCTCCTTTGAAATATTCTCCTGATGATATACCAATAGATACTTTAGAATCAGACTTCCTATCCGTAGTCCATTTAATAGTAGCTCTCTTTGTTGTAATTCCACTAACAGATGGATCTGATGTTAGTAAAGGTGCTTCTGTAA
>JBAXKR010000100.1:0-3605 GCA_037135235.1 bacterium
ATACAAAAGAATATTGAATCCAAACTTTTTAAGGGGAAAGCGATAATAATTTATGGGCCAAGACAAATAGGGAAGACTACACTTTTAAAATCAATTATGGAGAAGTATCAGGATATTGCTCTTTATCTCAACTGTGATGAACCAGATATTAGAAAGAATTTTGAAAAACAATCTTCAACTAAAATGAAAAGTGTACTTTGGGATAAGAAATTAATAATTTTTGATGAAGTTCAAAGAATTAGAAATGCAGGATTAACACTTAAACTTCTTGTAGATAATTATCCTGAGATACAAATAATAGCAACAGGGTCTTCGGCTTTGGATTTGTCTGAAGAAATATCTGAACCAATGACAGGTAGGGTATATGAATATACCCTTTACCCTCTATCAATTACTGAACTTATGCAAAGATATAACCCGATGGAGTTTAATAGAATGCTTCCATCATTCTTAAGATTTGGAACATATCCAAATATTCTTAATACATCTGAACTAGAAGCACCTGAGAAGATTAATAATCTTGCTAATAAATATCTATACCAAGATATTCTTGAGTTTGAACATCTCAAAAAACATGAACTCATAATTAAACTTTTAGAAGTTTTAGCTTTAAGGATTGGACAAGAAATATCATATGATGAGCTAGCTGCAACACTGGAAGTGAATAAGAATACAATAATTAGATACGTGAATCTTCTTGAGAGAGTTTTTGTTATTAAAGTAATAACTCCATTTGCAAGAAGTTATGATAAAGAAGTAACAAAGATGAGAAAAATATATTTCTATGATCTTGGAATTAGAAATAGTCTTATAAGAAACTTTAATGATCTTGATCTTAGAATGGATAATGAAGCATTATGGGAAAACTTTTGTGTAATGGAGAGAATTAAACTTAATTCATATAATGCAATAGAACCTAATTATCATTACTGGAGAACATATGATAGAAAGGAAATATCATTCATTGAAGATTTGAATGGAAAATTAAATGGGATGCAATTTATTTGGAAGGATGCAAAATATAAAGCACCTAAAGAATTTCTTGATACATATAAAGAGGGGAGTGTAGAAGAAGTTAACCAGGATAATTATTTAACTTTATTAATTAAATAACTATGGCAAATGGTATCGCAATTGATGGTCCTGCAGGAAGTGGAAAAACTACAATAGGTAGATTACTTTCCAAAAGAATTAATTATGGATTTCTAGATTCAGGAATACTTTACAGAGCAGTTGCATATGTTGCAATTCAAAATAGCTACTCATCAAAAAATACAGATGATATAAAAAAATTAGTCCAAGATTTAGATAATGGTGTTGTAAAACTTTTCGAAAAAGATAATGAATGTTATGTAGAAGTTAATGGGAAAGTCTTAACAACTGAACTTAAAACAGAACTAGTGTCAAAAGGTTCTGCAGAATATTCCCCATTTTTAGAAATTAGAGAAGCAATAAAAAATATTCAAAGAAGAGAAGCAGAAATGAAAAACATGGTAGTTGCAGGAAGAGATATTGGTACAGAAGTGTTTCCAGATTCAAAAGTTAAATTTTTTATTAACGTAAGTGTAGAGCAAAGGGCTAAAAGAAGAGTAGAGCAACAATTAAAAATGGGGGAGTCTGTTGAGTACGAAAAGGTACTAGCAGGACTCAAAGTTAGAGATGACATGGATATAAATAGGGAACATGGGAGAATGCATACAACAAAAGAGTCTATAATAATAGATAACGATAAACCACTTGAAGAAGTATTAGATACTTGTGAAAGAATTGTAAAAGAGAGAATTACTTTCCCATAAGTTTTGCTCGAATTGTCTGCCTCATTGTTATTTCGGGAATTGTATAGTATCCATCTGGAGATAAATTACCTTCAAATTTAGTATCTATAAATCCATAGAAATCCTTATTATTTGAATACACATATGTTTTGCCTTCAGTAATGTCTTGAACTATAAGGACGGAATAATCAACTTTCTTTGACTTTATTACCTTCTTAATAATCTTCATATATTGTTCTTCCTTAAGCACTATCTCTCCTCTTACTAGTTCAAGTTGAAAAAAGATAAATGAATTTTTTCCAATAACTGAGTCTACTAAGTCATCTTCCATTGCCTTTTCTATATTTCCAAGAGCTTCTTTTGTCTTGTATTCAAACATTTCAAGGGCTAATCCATTTCCACCTACTATTTCTTCTAGCCAAATTCTCATTTTAATATCTCTATTAGTAGTGTTTGAAGATTTGAAACTCACGGTATTTGAATATATTGCAGAAAGCAATAAGTTAGCAAGATCAATTGGAAGACTCTTTTGTCCAAAGTAATATTTTTCTGCAATTATAGTTGCACTAGATCCAATTACTTCTACTTGATACTGAGCATTGGGGTAAGCAGAGTAGTCAGGAAAAGCTCTGTGATCAATAACCTTAATAACTTTTTCTGGATTAATAAACTCAGGTAATCCTTCTTTTTCTGAGAAATCAACTAAATAAAATCTATCAAACTTATCTTTTTTCTTATCTAGTATTTCATATTCAATTTGTAATCTTTCCATTACAAACTTAGCCTCATCGGATATATCCTTATCAAATCCAAAGAAATATTGATGTCCATCTGGGATTTCATTTAGGAAATGTGTAAGACATATAGCAGATGCAACACCATCAAGGTCAGGTTTTGAATTCGAAGTGATTAGTATATTCATAATTTATTTATATTAAATATTATTTTCATTTTATCAGTTGATCATATTCAGTTTTTATTATCCTATACCTAATAAGACTTGGGAAAACAGGGGATATTTGTTTTGCAAAATCCTCATAATTTACCAATTCTGGATGCTTAGCTCTAATAAAACTAATTGGAGTAATTTGGGGGTAATTATATTTACATCTTATATAGTCTTTGTAGATAAAAGATATTGACTCCCTAAGAAAAGAATCCATACTTAATTTTTGATTGTCAGAAATTAATCTATCAAATTCATAACTAGAAAGGTAAATATGTCTCGTTTCAGAGTCTAACATCTTTATTTGATTATTTATTGAATATGAAATTGGTGAAAAAGCGTTTACAATTGTTGATCCAGTATTCTCTTCGACAACAAGCTTTATAGCTTCTTTTTCAGGTAAACCCATTTTAATATAGAATTCCTTTAGTCCTAACTCATCAATTTTAGATTCTAACGCAGTTTTTTCTGCATTTCTACCTCGCATTTTTAGTACTGCCAGCCTTATCCCATCAACTATATTTATAGGAGTTTTAATCAAAATAGCTTCTACAATTACAATTAAGGCGAAATCCATTACTCCATTTGAATTTGAACGATCATCACCTAGCATTGGATTATATGTATAATTACGAGCATATTCAGCAAGGTTGCTTATAATAGTAGACTTGGCTGACCTAATGGTTGGATTTAATTCAATATTTTTTATTGCTTTGTTGAATCTTTTTCTTGTTGCGCTTAATAATTTCTGCCTAATAATCATATTTGAAATAATAGTGCTAGCATATCCTGACATCCATATAATTGTTTGCAAATCTGCACCACTAAGATTTAGTGAATTCTTAATTGTTGCAAGCAACACTTTAAACATAACACTAATAGTG
>JBAXKR010000101.1:0-3569 GCA_037135235.1 bacterium
AACTGAAGTTGCTAATCCTAAAATTCATGGAAAGCTAATATTAGAAAATGAGGTTACATCACTAGAATTACAAATTGATAAAATGGAAAAAGAAAATATACCACTTTCCAATTTTATACTTCCAGGAGGAACCAAGCTTTCTTCAGTAATTCATATAACAAGAAGTATAACAAGATCTGTAGAAAGAGAATTCATTATAAAATCTAATAAATACTCAAACCTATCAGTAAATATATATCTTAATAGACTTTCTGACTACTTTTTTGTTCTAGCAAGGTATGCTAACTTAAAGCAAAACACTAAAGATACTATTTGGGAAAAATAATTCCCAATAGTCCCCTGTTAGCAACTACATTCTTTTTCACATCCACACTTAGTATATATCTTGTTTATATTTTCCCAATCAAGAGAAGCCATAAACTTAACTATGTATGTTGCTCTATCTGGACCAAAGTCTTTGTAATATGCATGCTCAAAAACATCAAGTGCAATAATGAGCTTAGTTCCCCACATTGCTCCAATATTATGATAATCAACTAGAACATTTACCATTCTATCCTCACTTGGATCATATACCATAACTGCCCAACCAAGAGCAGATTTTGCAGTTGCAGTAAAATCTGCCATCCAGTTTTCTACTGATCCAAAACTTTTCTGAATCATATTAATTACCTCATACGAATCCTTAAATTTACCATTAGAACCAAATACTTCCCAGTAATTCTCATGAAGTACTATTCCTGCTTTGTTAAAAGTTACTCTTCTTTTAGCATCTGACCAATCAGAATAGTTAGCATTTGCAGATAATGGATCAAACTGCATAAGTTTGTTTTCTATTTCATTTAGTTTTGTTACATATCCGCCTTGATGCTTGTCATGATGAAAGCCAACTACTTGCTCTGATATGACTTTTGAGTAAGCTTTAGGCTCTTTAGGAAGCTTTTTTAGGGTGTATTCCATGATATTAAAGGTAATAGATTAAATATGTACAAGATATGTATATCGAGAATAGGTAAAAATGGCAAGTTTTGAATATTCTTATGATAAAATTATATATGCAAACAGAAGATATTAAGAATAAAAACACTAAAACTGTATTTGTTGGAATGAGCGGAGGAGTAGATAGCTCTGTGTCTGCACTACTACTTAAACAACAAGGATACAATGTTGTTGGTGTATATATGAAGAATTGGTCTGGAGATACGTATGGTATACAAACAGATTGCCCTTGGGTAAAGGATATGGAGGACTGTGAAAATGTATGTAAACAAATAGGGATTCCATTTAGATCATTTAATTTTGAAAAGGAATATAGAGGCAAAGTTGTAGACTATTTCTTTAATGAATATAAAAAAGGTAGAACACCAAACCCTGATGTAATGTGTAACAAAGAGATTAAGTTTGAATTATTCTTAAAAAAGTCTCTTGAAGAAGGTGCCGATTATATAGCTACAGGGCACTATGCTCAAATAGATAAAGATAACATTACAGGGGAATACAAACTACTCAAAGGAAAGGATAATAACAAAGATCAATCATATTTTTTATGTACTCTTAATCAATATCAATTATCTAAAACTTTATTTCCAATAGGACATCTTGTTAAACCAGAAGTAAGAAAGATAGCTAAGGATAACAACCTAATAGTTGCAGAAAAAAAAGACAGCCAAGGTATTTGCTTTATAGGTAAAATTGATATTAATGAATTCCTTAAAACTCAAATACAGACAAAAGAAGGTAATGTAGTTAATGAAGACTCAAACAAAGTAATTGGAAAACACCAAGGTGTATATTTCTATACAATAGGTCAAAGAGAAGGAATTAATATAGGGGGAACAAAAAAACCATTGTTTGTCTCTAAAAAAGACTTTAACAACAATATTCTATATGTAGTAGAAGGAACTGATAATCCAAAGTTATTTCAATCCAGTTTTGAATTAGAATCAATTACATTTACAGATGGTAAAACACATAATTTACCTATTAAAACTGCAGTTGCAATTAGGTACAGACAAAAACCTTTAGAATGCGAGATTCGAAATGATGGTAACAGAATCAAGGTAATTATGAATAATCCAATTAGAGCAATATCTAGTGGACAAATTGCCGTGTTCTATGACAATGAGGAATTAATTGCTTGGGGAATAATTTCTTAAAGTTCAGATATATTAAGTTCATATTCAATCTCACTAAACTCAATGTCATCACGTTTGAAACTTTTAGTTCCTTTAAATCCTAAACCTATATACATTGCTTGAGCAGGTTTAAAGAAATCATAATCTCCAGTCGAAACCTTAACCTTTTTACATCTTTTAGTTTTAAAAATCCTTAATATTTCCTCTATTTGAGCTTTTCCATATCCTTTTCTTCTAAATTCAGGGAGTATTACATTTTGTCCAACAATACCTAATTCTGGAAGTTTTCTAGGATCGTACGATGCAAAACCAACTACTTGATCACCAATACAACTTACAAAAACACATTTACCAATCTTTTCATTATTAAATGCATTCTCATCAAATCTTCTCCATTTGCTAATGAACTTTTGTGGATTAGATAGACCACCTTCGGAAATTAATTTCTCGTAAGACTTCATTAACAAGTCAAATAGAATTCCTGGTTTAAAGTCAGTTAGTTTTTTAAATACAATGATATTGTTCATATACTTAGTATTATAACTCTAATTCGTACCAATTCCATTCAATTTCTCCATCATAGTGGCTCCAATTATGCTCTATAGCCCTTTTTGTATACTTAAAGTCATACTTTAGGAGTACCTTTTGAGAAATGGTATTTTCAGGTCTAGTGTATGCCTTTATTTTAGCTAATCCCATTTCTTTCGCCTTGCCTATAATATGTTTCATTGCATAATTCATATAACCCTTCCCCCTATATTTTTCAATTAACATATATCCTAAATCAGCAGTTTTTTCCAAGTTATGAAAGTCACTTAAGTTTATATACCCTGCTAATTCATCTTTAATAGTAATCATGAATATTACATCGTTACCTACCCAATTTAAAACTTCATCTTTAGAAGGAGGTCTGAAGTCATATGCCTTCATAATTTCATCCTTCGTTATCCAATCGTAAAGAATATCAAAGTGATCTTTAGCATTAAATGGAATTATACTTGGTAATATTTTTTGATAATTTTCTTCTGAAAGCATGTTTGAACTTCTATTCACTGCTAACAATTTCTTGAATTAACTTTGAAACTTCCTCTGGAAACATAATTGGAATACTATGAGGAGAATTAAGTTCGATTACCTTTACGTCATTAAATTTATCAAAATAGTCTTTTCCATGAACATTAAGTAAAAGAAAATCTTGTTTTCCGTATATAATGAGTGTTTTCTTTTTAATACTCTTTACTTTTTCTAGTAATTCAAATTTTCTAATGTCTCTAAAACAACCACATATTGCTTTTGAATCTGCGTACTCAGTAAATGCAAATAGATCTTGATATTTCATATACTTAGTATGACTTAGTCTTGTTTTCATAATTATATTTGCAACTCTAAACATTCTTCTAACAATTGGAGTTAAGAAATTCAAATAATATATTG
>JBAXKR010000102.1:0-3535 GCA_037135235.1 bacterium
CCATAATACATTACATACTAATACAATTAGGAAATAAAGTCTGCAATATTATTGTCCGAAATATATTCCGTTATCGAGAGCAAGTTTTACTACTTGAGAATTTGGATCAACAAGATTTAATTTTTTAACAGCTTCTTCAATTGGATGACTAGTTAATTCACCATTTTTAAGTGATACCATTTGACCAAATTTACCTTCTCTATACATTTTTGCCCCATATGAACCAAATTGCATAGCTAAGAAGCTATCATAACTAGATGCAGTTCCTGATCTTTGAAGGTAAGATAATGCTAGACTTCTAACTTCAATATTTTCATTGTTTTCAACTAAGTATTTTGTGAGTTCACTTGCAATACCACCTAGTCTTCCTTGAGTTTTGTCATTTCCTGCTTCTGATTCTACTTGATGATAATCAGTAGGGGAGCATCCTTCAGCAATTGCAACTAAGGCATATTTTTTGCCTTTTGCAATTCTTTCTTTTAAATACTTGGAAACATTTTCAAAACTAAATTCAATTTCAGGAATTAGTATTACATCTGCTTGAGCAGCAATGCCACTGTATAGGGTTATCCATCCTGCTTCTCTTCCCATAAGCTCAACTACAATAACCCTATCATGAGTAAATGCAGTTGAATGTAAGTTAATAATTGCTTGTTTACCAACTTCTACAGCACTAAAAAATCCAAATGTAAAATCAGTACCACTAAGATCATTATCTATGCTTTTAGGAATTGCAATAAATCTAAATCCAAACTTACTTAAGTTATTTGCGATTGTTAATGTTCCATCTCCTCCTATAACAATAATTCCATCCAGCCCTAGATCGTCATAATTCTTTTTCGCTTTATTAATCACTTCCATATTTATTTCTGCCACTCCATCTTTACTTTTTCCCGGAAATCTTCCATGGTTTACACTTTTTAAATACACTCCAGATTGCCATCTTTTTTCACCAGTAAAATTTCTTGTAAGTGGAATATATTCTAAGTCAAGAAGTCCTTCGAATCCTTTTATGAAGCCAATAATATCGTATTCAAGATCTAAAGTTCTAACAAGTGAGTCTATAACTCTATTAAGTCCAGGACAATCTCCTCCGCTACTTATGATCCCGATCTTTTTCTTTGAATTATTAGGCATAGTATTTGAAGATAAGTAATTATTTATTAATACTATTGTGATAATAATCATAAGTCAACAGGAAATATGTGTATAAAATACATTAGTGGGGTATAATCCTAGGCAAATTATTGTTCAACACATTAGAGATGAATACTGAAACAAATCAAGGAAGAATAGAGTCTATTAAAGATTCAATTCGCATTGAATTTGCACAACTAAATTCTAGCTCAAGAGAAGTGAATTTAAGAAGAGCCTTTTTAAGATTTAGTTCAATACTTTTGGAATCTGGAATAAATAAATATACTAAATATGATGATCTATTGAATGACAATAGTCTTGAAGATATTTTTAAAGGGACTGAAATTGATATTGAAAATACTCAGTTAATGGCTAATAGTGTAAATACAGTTTTTAGAAATGTTGTATTTGGAACTGATACAAATAGAGGTGCAATTGGGATAAACTATGCCCCATATGTACTACACTCATTTGAAAATAGTGGAAAAGGTAAGAATAACTTGATGCTTGTTTCAAACCTAGGAGAATTCCCCAATTTATATAACTTAGGTTCTGAATTTAGAAATAGAAGAACAATGGAGAGGGTATTACCTGATGTAATTATGAATATAAGGGCATTAATATTTACTTTGTTTGAAGATCATTTAGAATACGGTAAGATTATTAGAAACTATAAAACTGGAGGTAGGTTTCCAAAAGAAAAATCAATCAATATTTCGCAAGAGGAATTTAGTTCTCATGTGGTAAAAACATTTATTGAAAAGTTTGGATATAATAGGATTTTTCAAGTAGAGCAAGACTTGCTATTTGAAAACATTATTCCAGTAGCTACATTAGTCCCAAAATCTAAAGAAAATGAAATGCCTGTAAGTATATACAGCAAACCATATATATCTTTTGAAGAATTATAATATGATAAACAATACAGAAATATCAATGCTTATTGCTTCAGAAACAAGTAAAATTGCAGATGTAAAGTATAGGGATTTTCCATCTTCTATCGCTTACATGTTAACAAAACTGATTAATTCACCAAATTCAAATTTAAATATAGTTGGAGTTAATAAGTCCGAATTATGGCCTAGTTTACTGAAGTACTCCAAGTCTATTCCAGGTATAGTTAATCCAATCTATATTGAAGCAACAAAGAATGTAGTAAGAAAAAAAAAGCTAATTTCCTTAGTTACTCCATATTGTTATTTCGCTAAAGGTTTAGATAAAACTCAAAATTTAATTGCATTAATATCTCCATATTCTTCAATTCCTCAAAGTACTCATACTTGGATTAATTATCATGTAGAATTTCCTTCTGAGGAATCAGCATTGCCAAATTTAGTTAATGCTTGTTCCCTACTAATTTCTCATCTTCTAGCAACAAGAATTCAAGAAAAGAGTATTGATACAACAAGTGAAGATAAATTGCTTCTAATTGTAAATGCTTGTCTATTACCTATTACTTCAAATCTTAAGGACAAAGAAATAACTAAAGAGTTAATGAAACGATTAAAAATTAAAGAAGTAATAAGTACTGCACTTTCGAATATTAATATAGTTTCAAATGAGAATGAATATTAATGGATTATTCTAAATTTCAGTAATAGCCCATTAGTGTTGTATAATCCAGCCAAACTATTATTTCAATTAATTTTATGTTTACTCTAAACAAAGAATCCAATTATTCTAAAATTATAGATGGATTAAATGGAAATAGAGAAAATCTATCAAGGCAAAAGGAAACAGTTATCGGTCGTGCCTATAGACTTGGTGTAATTGATTCAGCAATACAATTGATTGAAAAGACAGCTAATTACCAATTTGCTATGAATTTTAATTTCTTTTTACGAAGAAATTTTATTGGTGTTGAAAAGTCTATTCTTTATGACGTTATTTTTAATAATCCTGCATATTTAATTTCTAGTATAAATCACGAAATTAGGCAAGCTACATTTAAAAAAACTAAACTAAATGTAGCACCTTGTGTAGGACTTTTGGAAATTGCTGACGATTCGAAAGAATTGGGAACATTCGTAATGACTGATCTGAAAGATTATGTAAAACCTGAAAAGAAAGTAATGGATTCTAGTCAACTAAAAGTTGTACTGACAATGATAATATTTAACTGTTTGTCAGGAATATTAAATAACAATGAGATTAAATTAATTAAATCATATACCAATACAATTGATATTACGAAAAGGTATGAAATAGAAAAATATAGAGTAGTTGATGTGTCGTATAAAAAAGCATATGAATTAATAGATTCTCAAAGTCTGAATGCAGTTCCTCTTGATGAATGTGTGGAGAATGCATCAAAACTTCTTTGTAAATCTATGAGAGGAAGATTCTCATATACAGAATTCAAAGGGAAAATTGAACTTAATGATGAAAAAACTTATTT
>JBAXKR010000103.1:0-3498 GCA_037135235.1 bacterium
CAATAATCAACACATTCAATAGGACTACCATCTTTCTCATAAACTGGTGAATCTGTTTTTGTAGTGTTTCCTACATCACCTGTACAGCTTGCAGGAATAGTTGCTCCCGTTTGGGATTCTGACCAACATTTATTATCTTTATCAGGACCTTGATATCCACTTGGACAAGAACAAGATGATGCTTTAGTTGGCGCTGACACTTGATTTTGTTGAAGTTTCCACCCTATAAACACAGCTACTCCTCCTAACAATATAGTGGACACAATCATTACAATTAATATTATTCTTGTCTTATTAAGTCTCATACATGTCAATTAATATGTATATAAATATACCAATAATATAGACTAATAAATTTTAACAATGAAGTAAAGAGTTTTGACTATTTTCCAGGCCATTTCATATCCCAATCTTTAATGAGATATCTTGATTCAAATTGTTGTTTGTTAAGTGGATACAAATATGTAAGAGGATAATAGTAGAAAAAGCTTATTAACGAAGCTAATACTATCATAGCGAAAATTACTGCTTTAACTATTAACGAAGGATTTCCTGATGTATCAAGAGTAGATAATATTTTATTAATTTCAATTAGGGTTTTTGATTCTTTTTTTCTTGATTGTTCTACTTTCTTTTCAAATTCTTCTCTTTCTTCTGATTTTGTTTCAGTAAATACTTTCTGATTTAATACTCTATCTACTGCTAGCATTACCACATCCTTCATTGCTACTCCAAAGACAATGAAGGAGAACATAAGTGCTGGAATATAGTGGTAGAGATACATAACTCTAGATATAAAGGCATAAGGAACCCAGTTTGCAAAGAATAGAATAATAAGGAGAACATGCATAAAGTTCAATTTTCTTCCATCAATAAAATCCATAATTATTTTAGCTGATAAAAGAATCACACCAATTATCCCAAATATCCAATTAACTGGATTTCCTAATAGATATACAAATGAATATTCTTCTGAATTATCTGTTTGCCAGTAATAGCTAATTGCTCTTGCCATAAGTGGCCAAGTGAGCCATTTACTTCCTATCTCATCTTTCTTTGTAAAATCTAATTCAGGAACATATTTTTGATATTTGTTAGAAAGCTCATACTGAGAATATAGCTTACAAAAGAATGTTGCATTATGAGTCCCATTTTTTAAATCATTGTAATAGTCAGGACAATAATCCTTAACTTCTTCTGCCGAATCTGAGAATGTTGATATTTTACTAAAATGCCATGCAAACACACCTGCATAAACTGAAAATGCTATTAATAGAATGAATAGAACTTTTGATATAACAAAAAGGATATATTTCCCAAACACTATTCTAGTAGAAATTCTCCATATTTTAACCTTTTGTTTCATAAGATCTATTGCTACTCCAGCTCTTGGTAGAATAGATCCTCTCTTTAAAAGTCTGTCTGAAATTAGATCCAAATATCTAGAATCTTGTTTTGCTTGCCTGACTGAAATTAATATTAAGATAAATGGAAGAATTGATAATGCAAACCATTTTGTTGAAACTGCAGTTCCTAATGCTAAAGCAGTAAGGATAAGATAGATATTACTTTCATTAAACAAATATTTAATTATATATTTAATTCTTGAAGCATTAAATTTGGTTATTGAAAACTGATTTAACTTTGATTTGTAATACTTAATTGAAAAATATATTGGAAGTAGCATAAAGAAAAGAAGGAATTGAGTGATAAGAGCATACCTAGCTTCGACTATGAATATATTTTCAAATACTCCAAGAAGAGATACTAGTAATGGAAAGAAGTAATTGGGATCTCTTTTTCTCTTCCAATTAAGAAATTCAAAAGCAACAAGGAATAGCAATACTGGGACAAGGGAACCAAACACTCTAGGAAAAAACCTTATTCCATCCATATTAAGAGGTGTTTTGTAATTATCCACCTTATTCGCAAGTTTAGATGAATCAATCAAACTTACTGCACTTGGATTAAATAGCTTCATTCCATAGTACATAAACATACGAGATAGATGTGGATGTGGATCAAAAAAGTATTTACCAACTGCATAACTTTCCACTTGAGGTACAAAATATGACTCATCAAATACCATACTGTTTGTAGGGCTTACTGGAGGATAAAACCTTGTAAGAACAGATATGGTAAGTAGAAAGATTACAATAGTAAGCTTAGTTATATCGATATTATTAATTTTTGATATTAATATATTCTTCAATTAAATATATCTTACTTTCTTTTCTTTCCAGAGTGAACTACTTTATTATTCTTCTGATTATTTTGTTCATTCATAACTACATTTTCTTTAACAGTTTGATTTTTCACAACTGGTTTTGGTAAAGTTTTTTCAACAGGATTTAATTCCTTAATCGCTATATATACAAATCCCAAACTTAGCAGTGGAAGTAAACTTATTGGCATAAGTATTGAATGAATCAATCCCAAAAGTATAAAGTAGAGATATACCTCAGAATGCTTTGGAAGAGTTTTAATAACCTTAACTAACATAACAACAACCATAGATAGTAAAGTTAGAAGTGGTAGGATACCAAAGTTTAATCCAATATGTTTCATTAAAGTGTTTGTAGTTACACTTCCAAAATCCACAGATGATCTAAATATGTTCTTAAAAACATCAGCTTTAGTGAAGTTTAACCATAGTGAAGAAAATTCACTTCCTAAGTATGCAGGTCTTAATTGTCTGAATAGTAGGAATAGTCCAACTATTGTTAATGCAAATACTGCAGTAATTATCAAGAAGTTAATTCCAAAGCTTACATACTTCTTTTGCTTCAAAGAGTTTATTGTAGCTTTAAAGAATTCAATAATCTTTTTAAAGTTAATAACTAACTCAACTATTAATAGAATTACACTTAATAGAGCAATTACCCAGTAAGAAGCGATAGTTGACATACTAGTAGAAAGTAGGAATAGTGAGCTAATCAACAAAGCATAACTAAGTATCTTAAAGTAGATCTTCATCTTCATTTTAAGAAGTAAATAGAATAGTCCAATTGCAACAACATACACTTCAAAATTTAATCCATTAATACTCCCCATCTTTTTTGAAGAAGATTGAAGAGCAACAATTAAAGCTTGAATTACAAAAAACATATCTAAAACAACCTTAAGGGTTACAAAAGAGTAAACAAGTACTAAAGATGCTTTTACTATCTTTGAAGAATAGTTTTGTAAAAAGAAAAGTAAAGCTAATATAATTGCTAAAATTGAGGTGAAACTTAAAATCTCAAATATCCCACTAACTGAATTTTTCGTTCCAGAGCTTGCTAGTCTTGAGATAAGAAAAACAATTAATGATATTGACAATAGAATTTCGGCAATTCCTAATTTATGAGTTTTTTTCTTGATTGTAAGTATAATCCAGAGGATTCCAAGTAAGGAAAGGAGGTATGCAGGAATAACGGCAGTACTCAAAGAAATATCAACTATTCTAAAGTATGAAAGCAGTAATAGGAACACAAATAACAAGAATAGCCCCTTTAT
>JBAXKR010000104.1:0-3464 GCA_037135235.1 bacterium
TTCCAACCTCTATCAACTGTTATAAACAATGTAAGTAATACTCTAAATCTAGAAGAATATTTATCTTCTCTTGAATCTGGAAGTGCTAAAAGAAATATTAAAAAAGCACTTAAGTATATGGAGGATAATGGAATTGTTTTTGAAGTAAGGGATAAACTTAGTAGTGAAGAAATAGCCAGTGCATATAGCCTATTTGAAGCTGTATCTAGTAATAGTAAATTTGTTGGAAGAACACTGTCATATTATCAAAAGTTACAAGAAACTTTATCTGATAAGACAATATGGTACACAATGAAGAAAGATAACGAGTTTGTACTTGTTAATTTAGCAATAAAAGATATATCTACAAAATCAAGTAATGATCTATATGTTGGTAAAAAGATGGAGCTTGAAGAAGGAGCTATTTCGTACGCATTAAAATATCTATCATTTAAATATTTAGCTCAAAATGGATATACCTATTATGATCATTGGGGAGTATATTTAGATCCTAAGTCTCCAAAGTACGGTTTTAGTGAATTTAAAATGAAATTTGGTGGGAAATTAATTAATTTTTTTCCTATATTCGCATATTCAAAATACATTCCAACAAGTTTACTAAATATATTTCTTAAGATCTTTATACATGTTAGTTTTTGATCCAATTCAATTAAAATCATTTGGTCATGAATATTTTGAAACAGATACTTTCTCAGTTAGATATGTATTAACTAAAAAACTAATATTTAAAAGCATATATATTCCCTATGGGCCTGTAATTAAAACGGAGAAAGGACTACAAGACTTTATTGATTTTCTTTGGGAAGGGAAACTTAATAAGATAAAGATTGATTTACCTAAGATATATTCTAGTGAGATTCAAAATATATTCATAACTAATCTTAAGCAAGTTGGTTTTAAACCATCTGAATATATTCAAGATGGTGAAACTTTGGTTTTGAATAAAGGAAATTGGGATTTAAAAAGTAGATATCAAAGATATGTAAGAAGTTCATCAAA
This sequence comes from bacterium, assembly GCA_037135235.1. GTDB lineage: Bacteria > Patescibacteriota > Dojkabacteria > JBAXKR01 > JBAXKR01. The sequence goes on from JBAXKR010000104.1 coordinate 1,000, forward strand.
AGATTTTAGTACTACAATTTATGACAACATAACGGATGATACATTAAACGAAAATACAAGTAACCCTATACTTAAAGATTTGTATAAAATATATTATGATAATGGACATGAACTTGGGTACAATATTAAGCCATACGAAATATTTAAAGATACATTTTGTAATTCAATTACAATAGTTGCAAACTTTAATGAAACAAAAGAAATATCAGGGTTTTTAATGGGATATAAATACAACAGTAAGGTTATAGATAATATTACTTCTAATGATTTACTTTTACTATTCACTGCATTAACTGAAACAGGTAAACAACATAAAGTTGGCTACCTAATACATCAAAAGCTATTTGAACATGCATTTAATGAGCTTAATTATGACTCAATAGACTTCCATGGAGCTGATAGGTCTAAAAAAAGGAGCTATATTGAGTTTAAAGAAAGATTTGGTGGCACATTTGTGTCTTATCCTGGAAGTTTTGAATACAAAAAGTATTTTTAACTCTATAGATTATTCCTTTTCTAATTTGGCACCAAGACTTGCATATTGTTCTACTAACTCAGGAAATCTTCTATAAATACTATCTACGTTATTGATAACTGACTTACCATTAGCAGCTAAACAACAAAGGAACATTGAATATGCACATTGAATAATCTCCGGAGATACAATATTTCCTGGCTTAAATTTAGTAGCACCAAATGTGATTACTCTATGAGGATCAGCCATAATTACTTGAGCACCAAGTTTCTTAAGCTCTTCTACATACATGAGTTGGTTTTCATATAGGGTTGAATATATTCTAATACTTCCTCTTGCAGCTAATGCTAAGGTTAATGCTTCAGGAACAAGATCAACTGGAAATCCTGGCCATGGTAAATCATTAATTTTATCAATATCACCTTTAATATTAACTTTAGCATATAGATCTTGATTTGAAGGAACAAATATATCATCTCCTCTAATTTCTACTTTAAGATTAAGTTTTTCAAAAAACTTAAGTATTTGAGTCATATGTTCAGGTATTGCATTCTTAATTAGTACTTCACCTTTTGTAATTGCAGCACCAACTATTAATCCCCCAATATCTATATGATCTGAAATAATGTTCCAACTTCCACCTCTTAAAGTCTCAACACCATCTATTTCAAGTCTATTAGTACCAACACCTTTAATATTTCCACCTACAGAGTTAATAAAGTTACAAAGGTCTTGTACATGAGGTTCACAAGCCGCGTTATATATCACTGTCTTTCCTTTACAAAGAGTTGCAGTAAGTATTAAGTTTTCCGTTCCTGTAACAGATGCTTCAAGTAACCAAATAACTGGCTTTGGAGTTAATTCATTTACTGAAAAAGAATATTTAGTATCTGATTGATTAAATACCACACCCATTTCAATTAAGCCTTGGAATAGTGTATCTACAGGTCTGTTACCAAGCCTACATCCACCAGCATCAACAATCTCAGCTGTACCAAACTTTTTTAGAAGTGGGCCTAGAAACATATAGCTTGCTCTTTCTTTTATTGCTAAAGTTTCATCAACTGTATATTTATCTAAAGATGTAGAATCTAGTTCAAATGTCTTTGAATCTATTTCAGTAACTTTTCCACCAAGTTTGGAATATATTTCAAGCATTATTCTAACTGAAGTACTAGATGGAACATTTGTAAACTTTACAGGAGCATTACATAATATAGTTGCAGGAATTAATGCTAATATTGAATTCTTGTTTCCAGCTGGAATAACAGTTCCCTTTAGAGGATTACCTCCGTGAACAATAAGTTTTGCCATAGGAATGTAATAATATTTATATGCCAAGCATTGTATGCTTTATTAAGAATATAACACTTTTAAATAGAGTTAGTAACAGTAAATAGTAATATCCAAATGCATTTGAATATTCTTCCTGACTTCGAAAATTTGCAAAATACTTAACATCAATCAAGAATAAAGAGAAAAAAAGCTTGGAAGATATAAATGAAAAAGCAGGCATTCCCTTGAGACTAACCTCTTTGGTATTCCTCTTTAGGATCTTAATTGATTCTATAACTTTGAAATCTATTTTCAAAAAATTTATATGAACTTTATCTTAAAACCATACATTCCCATACTGCAACTTCCAGTAATTTCTGTACCTGGTTTTTGAGCAGCTATTTCTATTGGAGTTGTACCAGTCGAAGGTAAGTTTGTATTAATTTTAAGAGATGGAATTACTAATGATGCACTACAATCATATGTATTTTTAGTAACCATATTTATTCTTGCAGGCTTATTTGCCTCTAGAGTTATTGTACTTGGGGTATATCCTCCTCTAACATTTACAGTTGCTTCTTGAACTCCATCAACTTGACTTGGAACAGCATTACTTGCACCTTGAACATTAGTAGTACCTGAGTTTGTTTGAGGAGTTGATAGCATCAATCCTAATACTCCAAGAGTAATGGATACAATAATGACTACTGTGATT
>JBAXKR010000105.1:0-3455 GCA_037135235.1 bacterium
ATGTATGCAGATAATGTAACTGGTTCAATGGAGAGAGCAATTAGTGAAACTAGAAGAAGAAGAAAGATACAAGAGGAATATAACGAAAAGAATAATATAACTCCTACTTCCATTATTAAAGAAATTAAACAACCAATTGAAAGAAGTGAAGAAGAGGAAGTAGATGAATTCAAACAAGACTTAGAAAAAAAAGTAGAAATATATTCTTCAATGGATAAAAAACAAAAGAAAGAATTTATTGAAGAACTAAAAATTCAGATGGAAATGTACGCAGATATGACTGAATTTGAAAAAGCTGCAAGACTAAGGGATATATTAATAGATCTAACAAAAAGCAATTAAACCTACCCACAAGCAATAGGCATTGCGAATATACTTTTGTATAGGGTACAATCAATTATTAAGATATCACCTCAGTAAAATGAAAGACCAATCACCAACACAAGAAACAGGAACAAAGAATGTTTCAGACAGATTAAAGAATAAGATAGGATATATTGTTCTATCTGCTGCTACAGTAGTAGTAACAGCACTTGGAGTTACAGCCATGGAAGGACAAAGTCGAACTAATGAAAGCAAATTAGAGACAGGAGATAGTAATCCAAATAAAAACGCATTAAATTATAGCAAAGTTACAGATAATCAAAATACATTCCAAGTAAGTGAAACTGTAACTCCAACAGCAGTAACTCCAGAAGCTACACCAAATACTGAATCACTAGTTGTCGAACTTCCAGAAAATAGCGTTTATCAAATTCAACCAACTAACTACTTAACAGGAACAGAAATAGAAGACGGTGATATTATTACAGCTAACGAAAAAACAATAATTAATGCTAAATTTCCAATAGGTGCATCCCATACATACACATTAACATTCAGTGATTCCGGACCAGCACAGGCAGGAATTACAGAAAATGGGAAAAATATTGATGTTAAATTTACAAATAATAGATTAAACGTAAGCGAACTTGCTAAGACATTATTGAAATTTTTTGAAGTTAAAGAAAATCAAGTTAGATTGTTTTTAAAAACACACAAAATTAATAAGGCAGATAGTAGCATTCGTGTTGACTTTTATGCTGCAAATGTCTCTAGCGAAGGTATTTGTACCTCAGCAATGGCAACCGTAGCTCCAACACCTACAGCAACTGGAACTGCAACACCAACAGGAACAGCAACAGTTACTGCTACTCGAGGAATTGATACTGCAACTCCAACACAATTTGTTCCTACGGAGACTGCAACACAGCCACCAGTTCCTACAAAGACTAGAACACCTAACCCAACAAGTACACCAAAACCAAGTGATACACCTAGACCTACTGACACACCTAGCCCAACAGATACACCAGTAGTAGTAAAACAACCTCCAGCAACACCTGTATCTATAATAGTTACTGCAGAAGTTAGACCTTAATTAAATATTTATTAAACAATAACAAATGAAAATCAACATAAAACTAATAAATATTTTAGTAATAATAGGACTATTTTCTACACTATTCATACCTACAGTTGGATACAGTTTTGGTGGACACGATACTGAAACCAATTATGTATCAGGGGATAGAAATACTGGTGTCATACTAGATAACGGTGCAAATGATATTCAAGCATGTCATTATTATGAATTTAGAATTAGAATTTGGAACGATCCTACTATAGCTCTTAAAAATGTAAGAAGTGAAGTTGTATTACCAAAGATTTTTGATAACTCTGGTGCATATGCAAGTAAAGAAACTAACTATGCAGATGGAATAGCTCCTGAAAGTGATACAGATACTCTACAATGGTTAGCAAGTGCAAATGGACAACAATTTAAATTCATACCAGGAAGTGCAATTATTGCATTCAATTCAAGTACAGCTTTCAACAGCTATAACGAGTCAAATCTTTCTATTGTCGATCAAACCGGAAATCTTCAAAAATTAACATTCAATACTCTTCCAGATTTAAATAACGCAAATGATTACATTTTTCTTAAATGGGAAATGCAAACTGGTGGTAATTGTATAAATTTAAGTAAGACTTTAACTTCAGATGCTAATAAGATATATAACGCTGGAGACCAAGTAACTTATGAGCTTACGCTAAATAACACAGGTAATTACGCTTTTAAGAATATTAATGTTTCTGATAATTTTGATAGCACTGCTTTCACTAACAATATATTAGTAGAAAGTTTAGACACAAATCCAGTAAGAACTATTAGTGGACTTAGTGTAAATAATGGAGTACTTAACTTTAATTTAGGTGGAACTCTATACGGTAGCCCTATACTTGGACCTTTATCTACAAAAGTAAAATTAACTTTTACAGTTAGACCTGATTTTCAAGGGATAAGGGCATGTAATGTGTCAGGAAGTGTTAGATATGATGACTATAACGGTCTATTCATATCCAATACCTCTACATTTACTTCTGCTGCTAATCTTTGTGTAAACCTATTTAATCCAAATCCATCATTAAAGATTGCCAAAACTTTATCTACATTTATAAAAGAAACAAATAGAGTTGTTTATGAAATCAGAATAGAGAATACAGGAGATGTAAATGTAACTAATTCAAGAATAAATGACTATTTTGATTCAACAAAATATAACTTCTTAACAGTCTATGAAGGGAAAACATTAATAGCTAGTTCTACAACTTCAAATCCTAATCAAATATTCTTTGATATTGGAACAGTAGGGACAAAAGCAACAAGAGCTTTCTTCCTTTCTTTTGATATCAAAGGAAATGGAGTAAGTGGACAAGCATGTAATTCGGCTGCAACTATAGATGCTAAGTATATAAGTGGTGGAAAGACATTAGATATATCTAACTCATATAACACAGCAGTTTGTGTAGATATTCTTAACCCAGCTGTAAGTGTTGTAAAGAGATTAATTAGTTCATCTATTAGTTCACTTGAATACACTGTTGATGTTAAGAACACTGGAAACACAGTATTAAATGCAGTTAGTTTATCTGACACATTTGATGCAACTAGATTAGTATTAGCTTCAACTACACCAACATTTACTTCAAATAGTAGTGGAACTATTGTCATAAACAATATTCTAGGAAGTAGTGAAGTATTGAATCCAGGTCAAACAAAATCTATCGATATGAAATTCAATGTTAAAGCTAATGCTCAAGTAGGACTTGCATGTAACTTATCAGTAAGTGTAAATGCTACTGATGTTAACAGTAAGAATATAACTGCAAGCTATACAGTTCCAGAAGATACAATGAACTGTGTTAACTTAACTGTGATCATTGAAAAAGAACCTTACTTAAGTATTTCTAAGAGAGTAGTAAGTAATAATAGCGCACTTGTAGGAGATATTGTTCAATGGGAAATTGTTGTTAGGAACATCTGTAATGGAGATAACTGTAAGAATGCAAAGTTTTTTGGGACTGTCAATAAAATTGTGTAAACTGAATTTTTCATAATGGTAACCTCCCTT
>JBAXKR010000106.1:0-3454 GCA_037135235.1 bacterium
GTCCATGGAGAAGAACAAACAACATCTTTTTTAAAAGAAAAGTGAAAAAGGTACTTAATCAAATCGATCTTAAAAACCGTCCGGTTTTAAAAACGTAAGTGTCCGGTTTTAATCGCATTTTGACAGAGAATTGATCAAAATCTTTATTTAGAATATATATCTTAAAACTCCTATTAACCTTTTTTGAACTCAAGAATATCTCCAGGTTGACACTCTAATACTTCACATATTTTTTGAAGTGTTTCAAATCTAATAGCTTTAGCCTTTCCATTTTTTAAGATGGAAAGGTTAGCCATAGTTATATCCACTCTTTGACTTAATTCAGTTAAACTCATTTTTCTTTTTGCAAGCATTACATCTAGGTTTGTTATTATCATAGTTATATTGTTAATGAATTGTCTTCTTTAAGTTTCTTAGCGTCTTTGAATATATCTGAAAGTATTAACGCTAGTATTGCTAATATTAATGTACTAAGAGCATTAAAAGATGGTATTTGCATAAAGAATATTACTCCAAGTAATATAGCTATTTGTCTAAAGATTTTGCTATTTTCTGAAGTATATACATTTATTTTTATACTTTTTACAAAAGTAATTAATTTTTGAACTATAAAGAGGTTTGAGGTAAGTATTATAACTCCCTGTATAAGGCCTGCTATTCCTACAACACTAAAAGCTGCTATATTATTAAAGTTGAATATCTGATTGTTATGTTTTGAAAGTTCAGGTAAATATGAAATGATATTTGAAGCTACAACTCCAAATATCCAAACGGCTATTAGAAATATAACAATGTAGACTATTACTACAACTTTGGAAACTTTTAAGACAGCTAGCATACTATCTATCTTATTTGAAACTGGTATCGTTGACATGATTAAGAAATAATAAATAAATATCGACAAGCAATAATAACATTATGGTAGTCGATATGTCAACAGCTTTTGTTATACTTAAAATTAATGATATTTCCTCTATTTAATTATTGTCACAAGAGGAGATTCAAGATAACTATATGTTTTAGTATCTTTAATAATACTTTTAGCAAAGAAACTTGATAAGTCAGGATTATCTATAACGGTATTAATAAATTCATCTAATCCCCCATCAATTGTAAATGTATCTGTTTGATTTGCCTTCTGCTTACTACTATCTACATACCCTGACTTAATTCCAGTTATCTTGTATGACCTATTTAGTCCTAATGACTTAAATAGATCACTCCACTCTATTTTAATTATCTCTACAGTATATCTATCTCCATTTAGAAGATATTCATTTGTTGTAGATATTCCTTTATTATTCGGATTAAATAAATGATCTATATTTGATACATCATTTTCTTTATTTAGGGTTAGCTTAAAACTAGAAGTTCCATCTATGTTTTGAATATAGTTTGTAGTTGTTACTTTTGCAATTTGGTTTGGGTTTGTAAGATAGCTAAACTCATTCACCCATAACCCTGTTGTTATTGCTAACACTAAGAATATTGTGGTAAATAGTATAGATAAATATAGTATGATGTTTATTGTTTCTTTCTTTATTTTCATTTTTCTTTCGAATATATTATTTAAATGATAGCATTAAAGTTATGAAAAAGACTAAAATCGTATGTACAATAGGACCTTCTTCTTGGGATGAAGATACCTTAAAAAGAATGATAGATAATGGTATGAATGTTGCTCGTTTGAATGGAGCGTACATAGATATTGCTGAAATGGAGAGAGTTGCCAAGCTTGTAAGAAAGCTTAGTAATGATGTTGCAATATTACTTGATATTAAAGGACATGAATTAAGACTTAATAAGTTTGATAATCCTAAAGAAGTTAAAGTTGGAGATGAAATTGTAATTGGATCTACATCTGATGATGAGATCTACTCTATTACATATCCAGAATTGTATAAGGATTTGAAGGTAGGCTCAACTTTACTAGTAGATAAAGGTAAAACTACTCTTACAGTTAAAGAAATTAAAGATTGTAAGATATATTGTGAAGTATTAGCAGGTAAGGTAATTGCTCCTGGTAAAGGAATTAATACTCCAGGAAGTTCACTTCAAAACTCTCCTGTAACTGAAAGAGATATTGAACAAATAAAGTTTGCAATTAAGGATAATTGGGATTTTGTTGCTGCTTCATTTATTCGAAGCAAAGAAGATGTTGCTGAAGTTAAATCATATATGGGATCTGCTCCAATGAAACTTATCGCTAAAATTGAAGATGGATTTGGAATTGAAAATATTGATAGTATTATTGAATCATGTGATGGAATTATGATAGCTAGGGGGGATCTTGCAGTTGAAGTTCCTTATGAGAAGATTCCAATATATCAAAAGCTATTAATAACTAAAGCAAGAAATGCTGGTAAGATTGCAATAACAGCTACTGAATTCTTAGCATCTATGGTTAAAAATCCAGCTCCAACTAGAGCTGAGATTGTTGATATTGCTAATGCAGTACTAGATGGTACTGATGCACTAATGTTATCTGAAGAGACAGCATCAGGAGAGTATCCTTATCAATGTGTTGAAGTAATGGATAAGATATCTAGAGAAATGGAAAGAACAATACTTCCATTTAAAAATACATCAGTATCAGTTGCTGGAATTGAGAGAGATGCTATTACTAGAGCTGCTTTTGAAATTTGTGAGACAATACATATAGATAAGATTGTAATTAACACAAGAACTGGAATGTCTGCTCAATCCCTTTCAAGACATAAGCTAAAGCAACCAATCATCGCCTTATGCTCAAATGAAGACTTTAGAAGGCAAATGATTATATGTTCTAATATATATAGCTATTATTATGAAAAGGTATTTTCTCAAAGGGATACTGCAGTAGAGGACATAGTTAAGCATATAATAGAGAAGAAAATAGTCGAAACTACAGATAGAATCCTATTATTAGGTAAAACAGCCTCAATTAATGGTAAATCTAACTATATATTTGAGATAATAGATTGTTCGGTATATTAATAGTGTTGGTCACTTAGCCAAGTAGTTAAGGCCTCGGTCTGCAAAACCGATATCGTGGGTGCAACTCCCACAGTGACCTCCAATTATTTTGTCATTCTCAAAATTATCTAGTAATACTATTATTAGTTAAATTTATTCACTACTTTACATGTATTCAAATAACTCATTTCAATCTCAAACTTTTGATCCTATTAGTAAAATGAGTCATTTGTATAGTCTATTTAAGTCAAAGAATGCCTTTTCTCCTGAAAGTTCAGTAGAAATTACAAAAGATGATTGTTTAACACTTGGTATTCCATATCCTGCAATCTTTAAGGGTAGCAAAATAGTTAATTTAGTGGGAGAAAACAAATATTGGTTTTCAATTGAGGAATATACAAAGTACATTAATCAGATCTATAAGGAAAGAAAAATAGTGATTATTTTTGGAATAGTTATAATGATACTTTTACTAGCGTTTGTAATATATATTATATAT
>JBAXKR010000107.1:0-3441 GCA_037135235.1 bacterium
TTAACAGTATTTAATTTAGTTAGTTTACCGTTTACACAATTTATATTACAGTCTCCAATTGGTGCATATTATCTGTAGATTATACTTAATAAAATAACTACACATATAATATGTCTTCGAAAACCCTATTATCTTTTGGTAAGAAATTTTTCATATTTGTTGCTATTGTTACAGGAGCAATCCTAATTCTTCTACTATTATCATATATAACAGAACCTGAAATTAAAGTAAGTAATATTAGGATTACTAATCTTACTGATTCATCTGCAACTGTTTCTTGGTTATCAGCTGATCCATCAATTGGATCTGTATTAGTAAGTGAGAATAATAAATTTGATATATTATCAAACTTTAGAAAAGCAAGATTCTATGATGATAGAGATAGTGATACATATAACTGGATATTGTCATCAAATGCTACTTCAAGATATACGCATCATGTAACAATAACTAACTTAGTACCAGAAAGTAAGTATTACTATAGAATTGCTGGTTCATATAGGACTGTTGAAATGAGTTATCCTGATCTTGAAACAGGAAAAACATTAGATACTTTAGTAACACCTGATCCATCATATGGACAGTTTCCAGACCAATCAGAAAATGATGCATTAATTTATTACTCTATCGGAGATAGCACTCAATTATCTACTTATTTGAATAGTAGTTTTGCATTTACATTTGATAAATCGAATTTAAGGTCAAAAGATTTATTATCATCCTATGCATATAGAGTAGGAGATGTAATTAATATTTCAACAATAGATTCAAGTTCTAAAAGAACAATTGAGTCAAAGGTAGGTGAGGATCAACCAATTCAACTTCCTACATATATAGCTCCAGATAGTACAACAAAATCAGAAGCTCCAATTCCTTTGACAAAACTCACTGTATTAACTCCTAATTTAGTACAAAATGTACAAGCATCATGTGACGGTGAAAGACAATCGCCAGAAAGATACTGTGCTGAGACTAAAAATGGAATTTGTTGTTTAAGTAAAGTCAGAGAAATCTTTTTGAAAAAAGATGGCTCCTATTGTACTCAAGATGTGTCTGATCAAATTGAACGTCATGATTGTCAGAAAGAAAATACAGGTACTACAACTACAGATATCTCTGCTTCTAATTCCGGGCAAAAGGTAACATCTAGTTGTGGAACAAATAGAATATTAGTTAAAAGTATTTCAAAACATTGCGATAAAGTCATTGGAAAGTTAGTTAATGTAGATGAAGTTTGTTTAAATGGAAAAGTTACCTTAAATGCAGGTGATCCAACGAGTGATACATGCAAGGAATTAACAAAATCTCAACAAAAAGGACTTGCAGCAGTTGGTAAGACTCAGCTAACACAAGAAGCAGCTGCTAGTAAAACAGGTATTACTCTAGATGCTACTACACTTGGAACATACGGTGAGAATGCAGGTACCCCAAAAGCATGTGCTGCTGAAACGGACCAAGAAAAATGTACAGCAATTCCAGGATGTACTTATTATGAAAGTGATAAAATTTGTATAATTAGACCAGGCTCTCAATTTTCTCCTACTGTTGCAGAATGTGCTGCAAAAAATAATTCCTCAGATGAATGTAAAAAATTAGGATGTCAAGTGGTAGGAGATCTTTGCTTGGTTTGGCAAAATAGTGTTTATAATACATATGACTATACTAAGTGTAGCAGTATAATAGAAGAAAAAATATGTAATAAAACTGGATCTTGTACTTATTACAATGATTATAAAATGTGTGGACTAACCCCATCAAGTATTCTAAGTCCTTCTGATGAAGAATGTGCGAAATTTAATGTCAAAGATGGTCAATGTACTTTGCATGCATGTAAATTAAACGGTAATCTTTGTGGAAATCAACCAAATACATCATCTTCTACTCCAGCTAGTTCACCAACTGTTCCGGTAAGTACTAGTCAATCTGGAACTGCAACTGGTGAAAATAAAACAGTTAATGGACAAACTTTTCTTGTTACTGGTACCTATACTGATGATAAATGTAAATGTGGGCAAACTGATTCAGGCGCATTATTCTACTGTGGTCAAACTGCTACAAATACTACCTCAGGAGTTTCATATAGATGTAGCGGAGATGGAAAAAGTAATACCCCAATTGAGCCTATAACCTCAGGTGCTGATGTAGGAATTACAGTGAATGCAAATAATTTTACTAAAGATAGTTTTCTTGCTACTTTTGGCAATCAGGACAAGAAAGAAATTCCTTGTGCAGATGGAACTAAAAGAACTGTTGCATTAAATGTGAATTCATATGATGGCATAAATGGATGTGAAAAACCAATTTGTAATGATAGAGAGACAAATGTTTGTGCTGCATTTAAGCCTGGATGTCAAAAGCAAAAAGAACCATATGCATATAGATGCGAAGGTAAGACTATAGTATATAGTCCAACGGGAATACTTCCCGATAATTGTAAATTGTATAAAGATGTATATTGTGGAACACCTTTGGCAATCTCAAATAAGTTTTCATCTCCTGTTAATGCATCAGCAGTACTAGGTGTTTCAACAACATCTTCTGTTACTGTAAATGATACAGGAACATATAATGTATCGGGAATAGAAGGATATAATATAACTACTGGTGCAATTAAAATCATTGATCAAAAACCAGGTGGTATTGAGATTAAGTTCTTCTATGATCTTAATGGAGATGGAATAAAGCAAGATAATGAGCAATATGTTACAGAACCACTTCAAGTTAAAGTAGATAAAGTAAGTGATATCTCAACAATAGATCTTAAAGTAGGATGGAACTTAGTTGGTAATACTGTGGTTGTATCTGGATTAAAAACTGCAAAAGATTTATTAAACGAGATAAATAAACAAGGTGGATATGCAACTCATATTAGTACATATAGGAATGGAAAATGGGTAATGTATAGTCAAAGAGCTGGAATTCAATTAGGTAACAACTTCAATCTTGTTCCAGGTGAAGGATACTTCATAAGGATACATAAAGCAGTTAAGCTTGTTTTAGAAGGTAATAAAGTTGCATCAGGTAGCGATTACTATATGTCTACTGGTTGGAACCTAATATCTCTAGTTCCAGATAAGGATATGAAAGCTAGTGGATTAATCGATAAGATTAATAAGAATAGCTCATTAGTATCTGATGTTGTAACAAGATATTCGTCAGGTAGATATGAGAACCTTGTTAAAGATTCAACTACATCATATGGAACAGACTTCAGTCTTAATAGTGTTGAAGGTTACTTTGTTAGGATGGTTAAAGGAGGAGTTGTGTTCAAGCTATAGAGATTTGATATAATAAGCTATGGCAAATGTGGATTTAAACAAAAAATATCTTGATATTATTGTTGAAATAGTTAACTCTGAACTTCCTAAGGAAAGTAGTGCATTCATATTTGGGTCAAGAGTGGATGGAACATCTAAATCAACAAGTGATATAGATATAGGG
>JBAXKR010000108.1:0-3417 GCA_037135235.1 bacterium
GGATTTACGTATTTAATTTTACCTTTTAAATAACTAAACATATATTTATTATACCCTTACTATAAAACTATGTGTTAATGCTATTGCAAGTGCATCAGCAGTATCATCTGGCTTTGGGATCTCTTTTAAATTAAGAAGTAATTTAACCATTTTCTGAACTTGTAACTTTTCAGCTCTACCACTAGATGTTACTGCTTGTTTAACTTCCAGTGGAGTGTATTCATATGTCTCAAGATGCATTTTTTTAGCACAAAGTAATACTGCACCCCTTGACTCCGCTACAGGTATAACAGTTTTTTGATTTTTAAAAAAGAAAAGCTCTTCAATTGCAATATGATCAGGATTATATTTTTTAATAATTCCTTCAAGTTCGTCATACATCATCTCAATTCTTTCTTGTGTAGTATTTTCTTTAGGAGTAAGAATCGCACCATATGCAATAGCAACAGCTTGATTTAATATCTTAGTTTTCTCTATGATACCCCAGCCAGTAATGGCAAGACCACAGTCAATACCAATTATTTTCATAGCTATGAATTAATATTACTAAGTAAGAATGCCTATTTTACGTTATGCCATACATTTTGAACATCATCATGTTCATCAAGTTGGTCTATAAGATTTTGAAGTTTTTCACCTTTTGTTTCATCTATTTCAATAGGATTTGTACATACCTTCACCACTTCTGCAGATTCAATCTTATACCCCATTGATTCTATTTGTTTAAATACACTATGAAGATCTACTTTTGTAGTTGTAATATCAAACCCTGGATAAGTTGAATCTCCCGTTAATTCATCATTAGATACAAACTCAAGTTCTCTTTCTTCAACATCCTCAACACCTTTAATATCAAGTAGTGACATCATAATATTATCTTTGTCATCTACTTTTACAAGTTTTGAAGCTCCACCAAACTTAGTAGATTTTTCAATCTTTGCAGAATACATAGTAATCTTTCCTTTTTCAACAAACTGCCAAGCAACACTATTTTGAGCTCCTAATATGGCACCACATCCTTCAACTGCTTTTTTAATCTCAGCATATGTCCTATTAGTATTATCTGTTAAACAATCAATTATAAAGCCGATATCGCCTTGAAGAAATCCTTCGTAGCTAATATTATTAAATACAACTGCATCTTTTGCAGCTCCAGTACCTTTCTCAATTGCCTTTTGAATGTTATCCTTAGGCATATTCGCGGTTTTGGATTTATCAATTGCAAGTCTTAAAACGAAGTTTAGTGAAGGATCCCCTCCACCTTCTCTTGCCGCAGTAGTGATAGCAGTTGCAAGTTTAGTAAAAACTGCACCTCTTTTTTGATCACTAATACCCTTAGCTCTCTTTATCTTTGCCCATTTTGAATGTCCTGACATTTGTAAAACATAACAAATTATCTTAGGGATTGTATCATACAATTAGCCTATTTATCACCTCAGAAATCTCTTTTTCATTCAATAAATCAACACTATCATCTGGCATGTGTGCTTTAGTGATTTTTGAAAGATGCTTGACTGAAAATCTTTTTTTCACACTCACAACAAATGAGTTTGAAAATTCTTCAATATTTGTATTTAGTGTAATTAATATCTTTTCAAGTTTATTTTCGCTTTCTAATTCATGAAGCACTATCCTTATACTCACATCAAAGCCAATATCTGATTTCTTTTTTTCTATTAAGCTATACTTTTGTTCAAATTTACGATTAACAAACTTTGACTTAGGTATCTGAATTTGATAATTTCCCCATTTATCAATCATTTTTGAAGATTTCGAATCATCTCTCAATTTAATAATTGGATAAAACACGCCAACAAAACCACCAATACATCCATCCCACCTTAAGGTTTCATCATATCCATTTTCAAGACCCCTTTGAAGCTTTGTTAGCTCTTTCCTCCATCCACTTTTAATTGGCCTCATACAAATTTGAACAAAGTCTATGTCATTAAAGCCATTCTTGGGAGTATTAAAAGGAATATATGGTACTACAAAATCTGTTTTTGTTTCTAATTCTAAATATTGCCCTCTTTTTTTATGTAAATTATATAGTTCTAATTTTAAATACTTATGATTAGTACAAGCTGATAAATTACTTTTAACTTTTTCGTCTAATAGCTTAAACAAACCTTTATGGATCCTTAGTAATCTTACCTTCCCAGACTTATACTTCATTGACTCTATGACAAAATATTCTTTTTCTTTAAACTTCTTAATTTGCTTTGCATAAACATCTGAAATGAGTAAGGAATAATCCATCAAACTTGATATTTCATAGCATGCGTAATTTGGGCTTAGATATTCCCTCTTCTTAGTTAATGCAGTTATTAAAACAGTAAGAGCAATGAATAATATAATAGCTAGGCCGCAGTAGAGAAAATACGGGGTAAATTCTGAAAGTCCTGGAACTTTAATCAGAGAAATTAGTTTAAGGGCAGTAACCAAAGAATCAAACAAATCAAAATTCCTTAACAATTATTAAGATATCCGCAGTAGAAAGCTTTTCAGGACTTTCAAAGCGAAACTCAGTATTCTTAAGTAAATTCTCTATGAAATTGACAGTTTCTGCAAATTTATTTCTATCTTTAACATACACTGTTGTTCTAGGAACTTCAATTCCAAAGTTTCCAACTCTACTAACTTCAGAACCGGAATTAGAAATATATCTAGAAACTTTTGTAGCAAGTCCTACAGTACCTGAAGCATTTTGAACCTCTACTCTAGTTTGTTCTCTTTGAATCTTGTTATCAGAGAATTCATTTTTTAAATAATCGTCAAACCTAGTTCTATCCCAAATTTTACCTTCTTTTAAGTTATAGAAGATTTGGGTTGGAGTAAATCCATAATTAGTTTTACTAGAATTAAAAGTCACATTGTTAATAAAATCTCTAAAAAAACTTATAGGCATATTTGTATCTATGTATTTTTTAGTTACTTCACTTATTTTGCTATATAGAAAAAAGGTTTCTACTGAAGCAATTTTAGAGAAAAAGGCTTGAAGAAACTTATTTTGAGCAACCAATCTTTGCCCATCATTTGCAAAGTCTGAATCCCAATAACTTACGATATTTTCATTTGTTATTTTTATAGTACCTTTTGCAAACTTATCTGCAGTGTAATCATTCAAGAAGCTTACTCCATAGGTTAGTTTCAAAACTTCCTTAAAGTAATCCATTGGAATAATTAAGTAGTAATCTAATTTAACAGCAAGTAATTCATCAAAATAGCTTAACATTTCACTATTTGATTTACCCTTCAAAGTATTTAGCTGATAAGAATCTTCTGTATTTACATTTTTTCCTAAGCTCGAATCAGCAACAATTGTCCTTGTATTTATCGCCTTTACATTAATATTTTTAGTATCTTTTTCAAAACTTACAATATCTAAGCTTTTAATTTTATCGTATCCATTTACTT
>JBAXKR010000109.1:0-3390 GCA_037135235.1 bacterium
TTGAGGTTACAAAACTTCCTCAAAGTACAGTTATTTTTCTATATACACTTCCTATACTAGCAACACTTATTGGTATTAGTAGATATATTATTGGACTAAGGACATTTAACCTCTACCCTCACTTAATTCTTACATATATATTTTTTCAATTATCATTTACTAATACAAATACATACAATGTCGTTGGTGCACTTAAATATGGTATCTTCATAGTTCTTTTTACTTTAATTGCAATAATATTAATTAAATCTGCAACTAATAGGATTAATATGCATTTCATTCCTAAAAAGGCAATTACCATAATATTCATCTGTGTATTTTTACTAATTTCACTTGTCTTAGCAGGTGCATTATACAAAACTGCATTCGTAAATATTGACAGTATCGTTCTATTACTTGTAGTAATCATTGCAGAAGAATTCCTATCAATTTATACAAAAAAAGGAATTGAAACTCTTCTAAGAGTTACCTTTGGAACACTTACTATATCAATACTAATGTTTTTATTAATATCATGGCCAGAGTTTCAAACTTTTATTCTTTCAAACAGCTGGGTATTAGTAGTAGTTTTAGTAATAAACTATATTGTAGGTAAATATATGGGACTTAGAATTACTGAATATTTTAGATTTAAATCATTGCTTTCGGATGATCAACTTGAAAATGGTAGCACAAAACCGGAATAGAATATTAGGTAGAAATGAAAGAAGTCTTCTTTTCATAAAAGAGTACAATACCCGTGCTTCAATTATGATTGCCGACAACAAAATTCTCACAAAAAAGGTATTAATTAAAAATAATATTCCAGTTTCTAAACTAATAGCAATAATTAAAGATGAGAATCAACTTGAATCTTTTGATTGGAATAAATTACCTGAAAGCTTTGTTATCAAGCCAGTTACTGGCTATGAAGGTTCAGGAATAGAGATTTTTTACAACAAAGACAAAAATGGAAACTGGATTAAAGGAGATGGAACTAGGTACAGTCTAGATAGAATAAAAATACTAGCAAAATCAATATTAAATGGAGAATATTCACTGCATAATACTCCAGATAAAATAATAATCGAGGAAAGAGTTAAACTACACAAGGACTTTAAATACTATACATATAGAGGTGCACCTGATGTGAGAATAATTGTATTTAATAAAATCCCAATAATGTCATACATTAGGATTCCTACTAAGGAATCTGACGGAAAAGCTAACCTTGCAAAAGGTGCTATTGGATGTGGAATAGATATGTCAAAAGGAGTTACCACATATGCACTTCTAGGAAAAGGAAAACTTATTGAGTACTTACCTGGTTCAACAATTCGTTTATCAGGTATAAAGATTCCATACTGGGACAGAATTCTAAGATATGCAGTAGAAACTTCAATTTGTACTAATCTAGGTTTTGTTGGAGTAGATTTTTTAATAGATAAAGATTTAGGTCCAGTTGTTGTTGAAATTAATGCTAGACCTGGACTTTCTGTTCAGCTTGCAAATCATGATGGATTAAGATGGAGATTAAAAAAGGTAAGAGATATTAGGTTCAAGTCTGTTGAAAAATCAATAAGACTAGCAAAGGATCTATTTGGTGGAGAAATCGAAGAGGAAATTAAAGATATTACTGGGAAAGCTGTTATAGGACTTACTAATCAAGTAACTTTGTCATATAAGGATAAAACAACACAAACACATTTAAAAGTAGATCCATCCATTGAGTATTCACAGATTGATAAAAAAGCATTAATAGATGAGCTTAATCTTCCAGCTGAATTATTCTCTACAGACTATTCAAGTCTACTAAAAGCTATTAGCGAAGCAGAAAAACCTATTTATTTAGAAAAACTAAATAAAAAACTTAAAGAAAAGTATGATTTTTTTGATCAACTATTAGTCGTAAATGATATGCCTGAAATAATGATAAAATTGGATGTGTCCATTCAAGGCGAAGAGATAGCACATTATTTCGTAGTTAAGGATAGGTCAAATTCAATTTACAAAATTTTATTGGGTAAAAAATCACTTACAACTTACTTGATTGATGCTTCAAAATAATTATTCCCCTAGAAGCGACTTCTTAATTAATTCAATGTTTTTCATTGCAATGGCTATTCCTCTAATTACACTATGAATTGGATCATCTACTACATGAAATGGAATATTTAGATTTTGAGTAAAATATTCATCTAAATTAAGTAGTTCTGCACTTCCTCCTGATAGTACAATTCCCCTATCTATTATATCTGAAGCCAGTTCAGGTGGTGTATTTTCTAGAACTTCCCTAATACTATTTGCTATCACTTCTAAGGATGGTGAAATTGCTGCTAATAAATCATTTGAATTCAGTTTTATTGTATTTGGATTTCCGTGATTTGCATCCCTACCTCTTATCTCAATTTCAGGAGGATTCTTTAGTGGAATAGCACTTACAATGCTCTTTTTAATTCTTTCAGCCATTTGCTCACCAATATATACTGAATATTTTTTCTTAATGTATAAAGCTATTTTTTCATTAAGCTCATCACCTGCAACTT
Source organism: bacterium (assembly GCA_037135235.1). Classification (GTDB taxonomy): domain Bacteria; phylum Patescibacteriota; class Dojkabacteria; family JBAXKR01; genus JBAXKR01. The sequence continues at coordinate 2,526 of JBAXKR010000109.1, forward strand.
TTTCTGATTTAAAGGCAACTATTCCATTTAATGACATAACCGCTATTTCTGATGTTCCACCTCCAATATTTACAATCATATTGCCAGTCGATGTACTTATAGGCATATTTGCCCCTAAAGCAGCCGCAATTGGTTCCGGAATCAAATTCACATTATTAGCCCCGGCATTTATTGCCGCTTCAATTACAGCCCTTTCTTCAACAGAAGTAACACCTGCTGGAACACTAATCATTACATCAGGTTTAAATATTCGAAGTCCTCCTGAAGCTTTCTTAATAAAATAGTTTAAAAGTGCTTCTGTAAGCCGAAAACTTGCAATAACACCATTTTTTAATGGTCGTTTTGCAATAATATCTTTAGGAACTTTCCCAAGCATAAGTTTAGCCTCATTCCCTATCGCAACAACTTTTCTTTCTTCATGAGAAAATGCAATAACTGTTGGCTCTTCAGCAATGATTCCAGTTCCTTCAACGTAAACAACTGTATTTGCAGTCCCTAGGTCAATTCCTATCTTTTTTCTTAACATCTTTTTAAATAATCAAAATAGATTTATAATGAATGGAATAGATAACTAACAATTATCCATATCTTTAATAAAGATTTTGTTTATTATATCACTGAAATTATGCGCAAAGAACTTATATTCAACTTTATATTCGGATTAATCAATGTATTAGTCATGGCAATAGTAATAATATTTGCAAGAGGATATAACTTTAATACAACAACAAATAAGTTAGAAAGACAAGGTACCTTAGTCATTGAATCAGAGCCTAATGGCTCTAGTGTATATTTAAATGAAGAATACGTAGGAATTACTCCATTACAAAAAACAGCTATTAAACCTGGTAGCTACAATATCTCT